>DAOWMJ010000179.1 GCA_030643145.1 Candidatus Latescibacterota bacterium
AACTACGCTTCAGTCTGTCATCTCACAAAGATTGGTTCCCCTTAAGGAAGGACACGGAAGAGCGCCGGCTGTAGAAGTTATGGTTGTCACGGCGGCAATTAGGGATTATATTAAAGATCCGGAGAAAACGCCGTTGATAAAGCAGGCAATTAAAGAAGGAGTGTCCTCTTACGGAATGCAGTCTTTTGACCAGTCTCTGATGAAGTTGTTAACCGAAGGATTGATAAGCAAAGAACAAGCTCTAAAGAACAGTACAAATAGCCATGAGTTTGAGCTTAGGCTGAAGGGTGTACAATCGGCAAGCGACAAGTCCTGGGAGAAGTTTGAAGGAGCTGAAGCCGGCGGGGGGTCTCCTGGAGAGCTATAGATTAAATGTATAAAAAAATTCTTGTCGCTGCTCGTGGAGAGATTGCTATAAGGATAATACGCGCTTGTAGAGAGCTCGATATAAAAACTGTTGCTGTACACTCGCAGGCTGACATTGATTCGCTGCATGTGAAATTGGCCGATGAAGATGTCAGTATCGGACCGTCATCTCCCGGTGAAAGCTACCTTAATATCCCAAGAATAATAGCGGCTGCTGAAATTACGAATGCTGACGCGATTCATCCCGGCTATGGATTTCTTTCCGAGAATTCAGAGTTTGCCGAGATATGTATTTCCTGCGGAATAGCGTGGATTGGGCCGTCCCCGGAATTGATGAGAAAGATGGGAGACAAAGCGTTAGCGAGAAATTTGATGAAGAGCGCCGGGCTTCCCGTTATTCCGGGAAGTGAGGGTGAGGTAGCCGGTGAAGAAGAAGCCCTGGAACTCTGCGGGGAAATCGGGTATCCGGTGATGCTCAAAGCTGTAGCGGGAGGGGGTGGACGAGGTATTAGAATTGTAAGAAATGCCGGGCAGCTTGTTGAGAGTTTCCATACCGCGTCCACGGAGGCGAAGAATTCCTTTGGACATGGCGGGTTGTATATTGAGAAATATCTGGATTCTCCGAGGCATATAGAGGTTCAGATCCTGGGAGACGGGAAGGGTGGAGTTATACATTTCGGCGAGCGTGAGTGCAGCATTCAGAGAAGGCACCAGAAATTGCTGGAGGAATCACCATCACCCGGGATTGACGATAAAATGAGAAAAGATCTGTTAGCGTATGCCGTAAAAGGGGCGGAGTATATAAAATATGGTTCGCTCGGCACTGTTGAATTTCTTATCGATTCAAGTCTTGATATATTCTTTCTTGAGATGAACACAAGAGTACAGGTTGAACATCCGGTTACGGAGATGATCAGCAGCGCCGATTTGATTATGGAGCAGATTCGCCTTGCTTATACGGGGGAGCTTCTTCTTTCACAGAATGAGATTGTTATAAGGGGATGGGCGATTGAATGCCGGATTAACGCGGAGGATCCCAAGAAAAATTTTATTCCCGTTCCCGGCGAGATCACCTTTTTCCACCCTCCGGGTGGGCCGGGGGTGCGTATCGATTCCCATATTTATTCGGGATGTATTGTGCCGCCCTATTATGATTCACTGCTGGCCAAGGTGATAGTCTGGGGAAGCACCAGGAACGCGGCGCGTAAAAGAATGATTGGGGCGCTTGACGAATGCATTATTGAGGGTGTGCCGACGACAACGCGGTTTCTTAAAGCAATTCTGATGAATAAAGATTTTATCGATGGCAAATTCGATACGACCTTTATTGATAAAATAGAAATTGACTACATTTGAATGGAGAACCGGGAATGGCTCAGTTGGACAGGGAAGAAAAAAAAAGTGTATTCAGAATTCTCGACGCGAATTCCAACAGGTGTGCCGAAGGATTGAGAGTTGTCGAAGAGATAGCAAGATTGGGTATGAATGATGAGGCTTTCTCCGGAGAAATAAAATCACTGCGCCACGCGGTGAGATACAACGTCGGCGCTCTTATGGACGATTCTATAAAATGCCGCGATAGTGAAGGTGATGTCGGAAGAACTATTTTGTCAGAGACAGAGATGACACGTTCTTCATTCGGCAATGTTGCAAGGGCGAGTTTTTTGCGAGTCGAGGAAGGCCTTCGTGTACTGGAAGAATTCTCCAAACTGATTCACGCTGAAGCCGGCATGAAATTCAAGAGTTTTCGTTTCAGGGTTTATACTCTCGAAAAAATATTTTTCGCTGATTGGACGCAGACATCTGTTATGCCGGCTTCACCATTTCTCTACGCGATTATTGATCGCTCTATTGTATCTTTTTCAAGAGTAAAAGAGGTCGCTGGTATTCTTTGCGCCGGAGGCGCCGATATTATTCAGTACAGAGCGAAGAATGTGTCAGAGGCGGAAAAGATGGCAGATCTTTCCGCTATTTTGCTCGAAGCCTCCAAAAAGAGGGTGCCGGTCGTAGTAAATGATGATCCATTCCTGGCGGCTCAGTCCGGGGCACACGGAGTGCATCTTGGAACTTCCGATCCTGATCCCTCGTCCGCAAGAGAAATTCTCGGCCCGGGAGCTATTATCGGACTGACGATTCACACATTAGATGAGAAGGAAAAGAAGGCAATGGAGCTTGTAAATTATGTGGGGATAGGGGCAATTTTCCCTTCAAACACAAAAAGTGATGAACCTGCGGTAGGCCCCGAATTTGTTTTGGCCGCGCGTGAGAAAATCAAACTACCGATAGTGGCTATCGGAGGCATTACTCCCAAGAATGCCGTATCTGTTTTTGAACACGGGGCGGACGGGATAGCCGTCATTTCATCTTTGCTTGAAGGAGATATAGCGAGAAATTGCTTTACCTTTAGGCAAATCATTGATAAAAGATAATATATGTATGCAGTCTGATCTTTCCGGAATCTATTACTATTAACGGAATTTGTCTGTATGAAAAGTAAAAAAAGAATATATAAAGGAATATTACTAGTAATATCCGCTCTCTTTACCGGCTTTGCGCTGGCCTCTTTCGACAAGAGTGAATGGGGGCTTTTCTGGGAGGCGGAGAAGAACCTGTGCGGGCCTGCGGGTGTTTACATAGGTGGAAGCCTGCAGAAATTGTTCGGTGTGATTTTCTCCTGGGTAATCCCTCTCTTTTTTGCCTACTGGGGATTTCTTTCTTTAAGAAAACGAAAATTGTCCGAAGGTCCGGTCAGGATTACAAGAACTCTGATCTTCCTCTTTGTTGCCTCTTTACTATGTGTCTGGGCCAGAATAGATCAGGGCGGGGGTATGCTGGCGCGCTGGACTGTCGATTTGCTGGAGAAATTAGCGGGAAGAGTGGGCTCGGTACTTATTATGGCCGCGATCTTTCTGTTGAGCGCGGTATTGCTATTCTTCGGTTCCGTAAAACTCTTTGTTGAGAAAATCTCGACGCGTAAAATACCGTCAGCATCTAAAGATAAAAAAAGAGAACCAACCGGCAGGAAGAAGAAAAAAAGTATTCTCGCGATGATAAAAAAGAATGAGAGGATCATCGAGGATAGCGACAAGAGAGAGCCGAAGATCGATGTTCCGAAACCTATAGCGAGAAGCAAAAGAAAGCAGGCATCGCAAAGGCCGCAGAAAGACCCCTCGGCCGGAGTAACAGTTGCCGACAATGCTCCTCTTCCCGGCCTTGATATTCTCACAGATTATGATCAAACGGCTATTTCACATAGCAGGGAGGATCTGCTCGCCAGATCAGATATTATCGAGTCGAAACTGGCCGATTTCGGTATAAGGGGAAAGATTAATAAGGTCAGGCCGGGACCGGTTGTGACGACCTTTGAATTTGTCCCGGCGCCGGGCATTCGCGTAAGCCAGATTGCCAGCAGAGCGGACGACATTTCACTTGCCATGGCCGCCAGGGCTATCAGGATTCAAGCGCCGATTCCGGGAAAGGGCGCGGTCGGGATAGAGATTCCAAACCCCGCCCCGCAGATTGTAGCAATAAAGGAAATGCTCGAGCATTATCCTTCAGACAACAAGAGGCTTGTAATAGCTCTCGGCAAGACCGCTACCGGAGAACCCTATTATGCCGATCTTGCCGAGATGCCTCATCTACTTATCGCGGGGGCTACGGGGAGCGGGAAAAGTGTTTGTATAAACTCAATTATTACCAGTCTTCTCTTTAATCACACGCCGGCTACATGCAGATTTATCCTGGTTGATCCGAAACGTCTTGAGCTTATCACCTATAAAGGGATTCCGCATCTCCTTCACCCAGTGATAAACGACTCGAAAGATAGTATCAGAGTGATGAATTGGCTGACGATAGAGATGGAGCGGAGGTATAAACTTCTGGCAAAATTCGGCGTTAAAAACATCTCCGGCTTTAATGAGTTCGTGGAAAAGGAAACCCCGGTATTACCGGAATCGGATGATAAAGTTAATATTCTTCCCTTTTATGTAACCATAATTGACGAGCTTGCCGATATTATGATTTCATCGGGCAACGAGATTTATCCTGCAATTACACGGCTGGCACAAATGGCGCGTGCTGTGGGGATACATCTGATTTTCGCG
>DAOWMJ010000002.1 GCA_030643145.1 Candidatus Latescibacterota bacterium
AGATATTGAGATTGACAGAAAAATTCTCTCAGAAATTGCTATAAATGACAGCAAAGGCTTTGAAAAACTTGTAGAAACTGCGAAGAAAGCTCTTTAATGATTGACGGAAAAATAATTGGGGAGCTTGAAAAAAGCGCGCTTGAGGAAATTTCCAAAGCAGTAAATTTTAAAGAACTTGAGAACGCACGTATCAATTATATCGGAAGAAAAGGAAAGATAACCAGTACCCTGCGTGCTATTGGGAAAATTCCAGAGGAAAAACGGCCCGAAATGGGGCAATTGATTAACGATGTAAAAATTAAAGTCAGCAATGCCTATGAAGCAAAGAATTCCGAATTGTCAAGCGGTTTGTCCGATAAAGACCCTTATCCCGGTGACCCCACATTACCTGGAAGAAAGAATTGGCAGGGAGGATTACATGTATTGCATAAGGTCACAAAAGAAATAAAGGAAATCTTTTACGGAATGGGTTATTCCCTGACCGAGGGACCGGATGTAGAGCTAGACTATTACAATTTTGAGGCTTTAAATTTCCCCAGTGATCATCCATCCAGAGATGCACAGGACACTTTCTATATAAACCGGGATATACTAATGAGGACTCAGACATCACCGGTTCAGGTTCGATTCATGGAGAAAAACACACCCCCTGTCAGGATAATGTCCCCGGGAAGGGTGTACAGAAACGAAACTCCAGATCCTTCACATTCCGCCGAGTTCTTTCAGATGGAAGGACTTTATGTAGATAAGAATGTCTCCATGGTTGATTTGAAGAATGATCTAACTTTCTTCGTAAAAACATACTTTGGGTATGAGGCTAAGCTAAGGTTCAGACCACATTTCTTTCCCTTTACAGAACCGAGCGCAGAAGTGGATATGTCTTGTTTTGTATGCAAGGGAGAGGGATGTTCAGTCTGTGGAAAGACTGGCTGGATAGAGATAATGGGCGCTGGCATGGTACATCCGAATGTGTTTCGCTTCGTAGGGTATGAACAGGATTTATATACCGGATTTGCTTTTGGGATGGGTATTGACAGGATAGCGATGCTTAAATATGGAATTAATGATATAAGACATTTTCTGAATAACGATTTGCGGTTTCTTGAACAATTCTGGCGCCAAAAAGGGTGGGAATAAAAGGTGAAGGTAAATCTTAGTTGGTTAAAAAGATATGTTAATATTGAAGAGGATCCTGAGACTTTAGCGGCAGACCTTACAATGTTCGGACTGAATGTAGAGAGGGTTGAAAAGAAGACCCCCGGATTTGAAGGTGTTGTATTTGGACGGGTTATTGAAGTAACTGGTCACCCAAACGCGGATAATCTTAGGGTATGTAAAGTGGATGTGGGCGGCGGAACACCTCTGAGCATTGTGTGCGGAGCCCCTAATGTCAGGCCGGGGCTTGGCGTTCCTGTAGCGGTAACCGGCGCTGTGCTTTCAGGCGATTTCAAAATAAAGAAGACTAAATTACGAGGAGAAGTTTCTGAAGGTATGATTTGTTCCCAGAGTGAACTTGAACTTGGAAATGATTCAAGTGGAATTATGGAGCTTGATTTTGAATTAGCTTACGGTACAGATCTGGCGGATAAATTGTGTGACACTGAAGTGATTTTTGATATTGAAATAACTCCAAATCGTCCCGACCAATTATCTCATTTGGGGATTGCAAGGGAAGTCGCGGCAATGTATGACCGAGAATTAATCATGCCGGAATTAATGGAACTGCGATCGGGGGGAGATTTTAAAATCGAAATTAAAAACGGAGATGATTGTCCCCGATATTCAGCGGCTCTGATTGATAATGTAAAAATTGAAGAATCTCCGGAATGGATAAAGCAAGATCTGATATCAGTTGGAATTAAGCCGGTTAATAATATTGTAGATATTACAAATTTTGTCTTAATGGAAATGGGTCAGCCCCTGCATGCCTTTGACAGCGACAGGTTAGCTGAATATGCGATACTTGTCAGAAGAGCTGTAAATGGGGAAAAAATAAAAACTCTCGATGGGATCAGTAGAGAATTAAAGAGTAACAATCTTGTTATTACCGATAGAGTAAATACTATTGCTGTAGCGGGTGTGATGGGAGGAGAAGAGACCGAAATTTCTGCTCATACTGAATCTATAATACTTGAAAGCGCTATTTTTAATCCAAAAGTTATTAGACAATCAAGGAGGGAGTTAGGGTTGGATACCGAAGCTTCCTATAGGTTTGAGAGGGGTAGCGATATTGGAATAACTGTTAATGCGCTGAAACGCGCCTGTAAGTTAATCGAAGATTTAAAAGCGGGGAGTGTTAAAAAGTTATATTCCGATACCCTTGATAGTGATATAAGCGTTTATAGAAAAATGATTTCTACGCGTCGTAAAAAGGTTAACAGAATAATGGGAACAAATCTTTCTTCTGAAGAAATTGCAAGTCACCTTGAAAAATTGCAGTTGGATACAATCGTTAAGGAAGAAACGGTGAATGTTTCAGTACCAACATTCCGGTTGGATTTGAATACAGAGATTGATATAATTGAGGAAGTGGCGCGAGTATACGGATATGACAGTATAAAAGGTGAGGGAACTGGTTTAATAAATAGTTTTCCAGTGATTGATTCAACCGACAAGAGGAATGAATATCTTTGCGAATATCTTGCTTCAAAGGGATATGCGGAAGTTATAACTTCTTCTTTCAACAGCAAAGAAGATTTGGAAACATTCGGATGGTCTGCAAATGACAGGCGATGTAATCCTGTGCAAATATCAAATCCTCTTACTTCTTCTCAATCAGTACTCAGGACTTCACTTATTCCCGGTCTTCTTGGAGTAGTAGCAAATAACCCCGTAAGTGAACGAAAAGGGATACGAATATTCGAAATGGGAAAAGTCTTTTTACACATGAACGATGGCGACGGACTGCCAGGTGAAGAATTCTATCTCACGGCTGTGCTTACGAGAAACTCCGATCCTAGACAATGGATTTCAGAGGAAAGAAAAATCGATTATTTTGATATGAAGGGAGAGCTTGAATCAATTCTCTCGATATTCAATAATCTTGAAGATATCAGGATGGTCAGAAAAGAAGAGGGGAACCAGAAACATATCTTTCAATGGTATAAAAAGAACAAATTACTTGCCGAAAGTGGAAAAATTCCTGATGAAACCGCAAAAAAATACGATATAGAATCAAAAGTATTTTATTTTGTAGTCTATCTGGATAATCTAGAGAGAGATGGTTTTACACGGAAACGATATATTGATCCAAGTCCTTATCCTGCCGTTAAAAGGGATCTATGTGTTATGACCGGGGAAAGAGTGACATTTTCAGAAATAAAGGCTGTTATTTACAAGAATTCAAAATATTTGGAAAATATTTTACTTTTCGATTATTATAAAGACGATAAACCCGGAAACAACAAGAGAAGTTATACTTTTACATTGAATTTCAGATCAGAAGAATCGACACTTAAAGACAAAAGAATTGATAAAATAATTGAAAAAATATTAAGGGCCCTTGAGGGACAGTTGAAAGTATTTCTTAGAAAAGAATAGGAGATTAATCACAATGGGAGATGACACTTTGGGAAGTTTTAAGCTTCTTGAGTCAAAGATTGAAGAAGCCGCGAATATGATTACCAGTGTAAAGGCGGAGAAAAAGAAACTGGAGGGTGAAAATAAAGAGTTGGAAGATAAAATCAAAATGTTATATATTAAGAATGAGGAACTTGTTAAAGAAGTTAATACCTTAAAAGGTGATAAGCAAAATCAAGGCGATTTTGAGAGAGTTAGAGAGGAGATTAAAACCAGGATTGAAGTAATGCTGGAGAAGCTGGATAAAATAGATATCTAGTAGTCAGCTTGGAAAAGAAGGATTCCTAGTATACAGGGGTGTGAAGATAATTGTCGTAGTCTAATAAAGAGGTTTTTGATGATCGAAAAGAGCACTGAAATGGTGGAAATTTTTGGTCAGGATTATAAAATAAAAGGAGTGGGTGATCCAGAATACATCCATAAGATTGCTGGTTACGTTGACAGGAAAATGAGAGAAATCGCTCATTCCAGCGGGATCATGTCACAGTCTAGAATCGCAATTTTGGCAGCGCTTAATATCGCCGATGAACTTTTTCAGGAAAAAGAAAAAGGTGCAAAAAATCGGAAAAAGTTTGAGAAACAAGCTGCGGGTTTAAGTGATTTGCTCGATTCTAAACTAGGTGCGGCAAAATAAATATCTTCCCTTTCGGGCTGTTGGCTTATGTGGAGGGATTTAAATTGGGATTAAGCTACATACCGAAGAAAAATTCCCTACGGTGTTCGTGATAGCAAAGATTTTTTTTAGCCAACACTTTTTTCTGGGAATCCAAATATCTGATCAGTAATGCCAAGCCATGAATATGGAAGTCAGAGCTGATTATGAGGATATCCATTATGGGTTTTTAGGCTTAAAAAGTGTTTTGCTCACGGCAATGAGTGGGGAATTTGCTTATCTCCATAATTATTTCAATATCTTAGTTTCCTCAAATTTCATCGTAAAAGGTGAATTTGTGTTAACAACTTTTGCAAACTACGGAGGTGAACAGTCCCAAAAGTTATTTGCTTAGGGATGAGTAAATATGACTGGAACTTTGTTATTTAACCTGGCGGCTGGTATCCTCGTTTTGTTTATTGGATTTCTAGTTGGTTGGTTTTTAAGCAGGAAGATTTCAAAGACTCATATAAAGCATACAAAGGAATTTGCTGAAAACCTAATTGCCGACGCTCAAAGAGAAGCGGAGACTCGTAAGAAAGAGTTGATGCTTGAAGCAAAAGATGAATGGTATAAAGCAAAATTAAATTTTGAGAACGAAAGCCAGGAAACTCGCGAGGAACTGAGAAAACTTAAAAAACAGTTGGAGGACCGGGAACACAATATTGACAGGAAAGTAGATTACCTGGAAAAACGTGAAAACGAAATCAATGAGAGAAAAAAGAACCTCGAATTGAAACTAGACGCGATCTCAGACAAAAATGATCAGCTTTCAGTAATTCTGAAGAAACAGAATGAGCAATTAGAGAAAGTCGCGGGAATGCGTACCGAGGAAGCAAGAAATCTTTTAATCTCAAATCTCGAGGAAGAAGCAAAACACAATGCAGCGAAAAAAATTCGGGAAATTAAGGATGAAGCGAACCGGACCGCGAAAAAAATAAGCCGTGAGATTATTACATTATCAATTGAGCGATGCGCGGCGGATCATGTTGTAGAGACAACTGTATCTGTAGTTGACCTTCCGAATGATGAGATGAAAGGTCGTATTATTGGTAGGGAAGGAAGAAATATCAGGTCTTTTGAAAACGCTACAGGTATAGATGTTATTATCGATGATACTCCGGAAGCGGTAATACTTTCAGGGTTTGACCCGGTTCGAAGGGAAATTGCAAGATTGTCTCTGAATAAGTTGATTAAAGACGGAAGAATTCATCCGGGTAGAATTGAGGATGTTGTTGAAAAAACAAAGAAAGAACTGATAGAGGAGATGCGTGAAGTTGGAGAAAGAACATATCTTGATTTGAATATTCATGGTTTGCATCCAGAACTTGTTCTGCTTCTCGGCAGATTGAAATATAGGACTTCCTATGGACAGAATGTTCTTCAGCATTCAAAAGAAGTTGCTTATCTTTCAAGTTTGCTGGCTGCTGAATTGGGGCTGGATATTGTTCTGGCAAAAAGAGCGGGGTTGCTGCATGATATCGGCAAGGCTGCTGATCATGAAATGGAAGGGCCACACGCGGAAATCGGCGCGAACCTGGTTCGAAAATACGGTGAGAAAGAAATAATTGTAAATGCTGTAGCGGCTCATCATGAGGATGTTGAAAAGCAATCTCTTATAGCGCATATTGTTTCTGCCGCAGACGCTATATCCGGAGCCAGGCCTGGAGCAAGAAGAGAAACAATTGAAAATTACATTAAAAGGCTGGATAAGCTTGAAAGAATAGCTGATACCTTCGAAGGAGTTGAGAAGGCCTATGCTATTCAGGCAGGAAGGGAAATAAGAATTCTGGTAAATTCAAAACAGATTAGTGATGATTATGCTGTACAGCTTGCAGAGGATATCACACGAAAGATCGAAGATAAAATGGAGTATCCCGGGCAGATACGCGTTGTTGTAATTAGAGAAACAAGAGTTGTAGATTACGCGAAATAGAAGTCGCGAAGCTACACTTAGTTCTTCTAACGGATTCGTCAATTTGAGGGGGGAGTTTCTTTGTTGCCCGGTTGTTTATATAAGTTAAGCAAACCTGGGTTGGTAACTCTTTTGACTGGTACTGGGAAGATGGGAAGTGTATGAAGGTATTACTAATTGGAGATATTCTTTCCAAAACGGGTAGAAAAGCTCTTAAAGTTGGATTGTCCGGGCTTAAGGAATTCTACGATATTGATCTTTGCGTAGCTAATGTAGAAAATGCCGCTGGTATGTTCGGGATTACCAAAAAGACAAAAGAAGCAATTTCCGACGCAGGTGTGGATATTATGACATCCGGAAATCACATATGGGATAAAGCTGAAGGTGTTAATCTCTTGGATTCAGATGAGGATATCCTGCGTCCGGCCAATTATCCAGAAGATGCGCCTGGAAGTGGATATTTGACAACAGAGATCAACGGAATTCATGTTGCCGTTATTAATATTCAAGGAAGAGTTTTTATGCCGTCAATCGATTGTCCATTTCGAGCTGTCGATAAAATTTTACGTAATTTCGGAGATAATATAAAAATTATTATAGTTGATATTCATGCCGAGGCAACGAGCGAAAAATTGGCGATGGGGTTTTTCCTTGACGGGAGGGTAAGTGTTGTAGTCGGGACACATACACATATTCCGACCGGCGATGAGAGAATACTGGAAAACGGCACCGCTTACCAGACTGATTTAGGTATGGCAGGCCCCTTTGATTCAGTAATCGGGATGAGAAAAAAGGAAACAATAGACAGGTTCCTTCTTGGGATAAAGCAAAAATTCAGGGTAGGAGGAGGAATTCCGGTTATAGAAGGTCTTGTTGTTGATATAGATGACAAAACGGGTAAGGCCAAAACAGTTGAAAGAATATTGAAAAGAGTGGAGAAGGCGGATTAACAATAATGGATTCTGAAATGAGAAAAATTATTGATGGCAAGAGTATTGCCGCCCAAATTGTATCGGAAACCGCTAAAGAAATAGAGGTTTTCTCTAAAGGCTCTCGAGTACCACATCTTGCTGTAATAATTTCGGGTGATGATTCCGCTTCCAGGATTTATGTAAGGAACAAAATTAAAACTGCAGAAAAATGTGGGATAAAAAGCGAACTCATAACCCTCCCCGATGATATTAAAGAAATAGAACTTTTTAGAAGATTAAATAAGCTGAATAATGATATTAATATCGACGGAATACTTGTTCAATTACCACTTCCTTCTCACATAGATCCGAAAAAAGCAATTAACCAAATTTCACCTTATAAGGACGTTGATGGATTCCATCCTTATAATTTAGGAAGGATATTGGAGGGGGATCCGCTATTTGTTCCCTGTACACCCCTGGGAATTATTGAACTAATAAAAAGATATGACGTTGATACAACGGGGAAAAACGTTGTTATTATCGGTAGAAGTATCATAGTTGGAAAACCAATCGCAATGCTGCTTGCTGACAAATCGGAAAATGGTAATGCTACTGTTACAATCTGTCATTCAAAAACACGTGATATTAAAAAGATATTAGAAACAGCTGATATTATTGTGTGTGCTGTTGGAAAAGCGGAAATGTTAACTGGGGATATGGTTAAACCCGGAGTTGTTGTTATCGATGTAGGAATAAACAGGGTTAAGGACGTGACTAAAAAGAAAGGGTACAGATTGGTAGGTGATGTTGATTTCGAATCGGTTAGCAAAAAGGCTTCTCTGATCACGCCTGTACCGGGCGGCGTAGGTCCGATGACTGTAGCTATGCTTATGAGAAACACTTTAAAAGCAGCAAGGTTGAAGTGTAAAAAATGAGTGATATATGACAAAGTGGCACCGACCGCTTATTTTGTTAAAGCTACATGTTGAATGGAGCAAAAGTTGTGCAGAAAAGATATAACGTTGATCTGCGGCAGCGTGATATTTGATAATTTGAACTGACGTGCTTGAGTTCGCAATTCAATTGTCAATGGGGGGAGTTAGATCGGGAGGGCAGTAAGATAAATATTCAAGAAGAAATTTATACTGTTTCTGAAATCAACGAAGCACTCAGACAAAATTTGGAGAGCGAGTTTCCTTCTGTAAACATCATAGGAGAAATAGCAAATTTCAAAGCGCATTCTTCAGGTCATTTCTATTTTACACTTAGAGATGAAAGAAGTTTGATACGTGCTGTTCTGTTCAGAAATTATGTTAAAAATTTGTCTTTCGGTCCTGATGATGGGATGATGGTATACGCACAAGGGCGCATAACTCATTTTTCACCCCAGGGAATGACTGAGCTGATCACATATTATATGGAACCCGCGGGGCGTGGCGAGCTTGAATTAAAGATGAGAAGACTTCTGGAAAAGTTTGAAAGAGAAGGGCTTCTTGACCCTGAAAAAAAGAGGCCAATACCAGAGTATCCGGAAAGAATAGCCATTATTACTTCAGCTACCGGTTCCGTTATAAAAGATATTACTGATACTCTTGGCAGAAGATGGCCTGTAGCCGAACTTATTCATATTCATACCGATGTTCAAGGATCAGGAGCGGTTAAATCCGTATCGGAAGCGTTTGATAAATTAAATGATATGGAGAACATAGATCTTGTTATATTGGCAAGGGGGGGTGGGAGTATTGAGGATTTGTGGACATTCAATACTGAAGCAGTAGCAATATCTGTAGCTAATTCAAAATATCCTGTGATTACCGGCATTGGACATGAAACAGACACAACTGTAGCTGATTATGTTTCCGATTTGAGGGCCGCGACACCAACAGCAGCAGCTGAACTTTCGGTTCCCTCCATTCAAGATGTGGCGAATAGTATTGATACGCGGATGGAGCAGCTTAGGAAGGGCTGTCTGCGGGAATCGCGAAGGAGAATTCAGCTAGTAGAGTATCTTTTGAGCAGTAATGTTTTTCCGGCGGTGATTTATAAGCTTGAACGATCAGGGTTGATGCTCGATGATAAAATCGAGAGATTAGCGCAATGGTGGCCGTGGCATAGAAGGGAAAAGACAGACGATATATCGAAAGGGATTCAATCGATTGAAAGATCGATAGATAATAAAAACGGGTACCTCAGGAAAAGGTTGGGCGGTTTGGCAGAAGCGCTCTTTGCCCGGAATCCAAAAGTTTTTGTAAAGACTTCGTTGGAGACTCTGAAGAATTATTTGTATCTTATAAGAGCTAATACAGAAAGGGGACTAAATTATTCTATAAAGGAACTTGATGGCAAGATTCGAGCCCTGAACACTCTTAACCCGGGGAATGTGTTGAAGAGGGGCTATGCCATATGCACCAAAAGCAACAGCAATGAAATAATAAAGAGTGTAACTGCTGTTAATGAGGGAGAAAGTGTTTTGGTTTATTTATACAGGGGGGGGATTGAATGTGAAGTTAAAGGAAAAAGAGGAGAGAGTAAATGGCTAAAAAACCATTAAATTTTGAAAATTCTATGGAAAGGCTGGAAGATATAGTACGAAAACTTGAGGACGAGAGTATACCTCTTGAAGATAGTATAAGACTGTACGAGGAAGGGATTAAGATAGGCAAGAAATGCAGAAATATTCTTGATCAAGCCGATCGGAAAATCAAACAACTTTCAAAACCTGATTCACATAATTCGAAAAAAGATGTGATTGATGAATAGAATAGATCCTGAATATGCACTGAGGCGCGATGTAAAAAGGATCAACGAGAAAATAAATAGTATTTTGCCACCGGATAACCAAAAACCAATTTCTCTTCATAGAGCAATGCGTCACTCGACCCTTAGTGGAGGCAAAAGAATCAGAGGACTTTTATGCCTCTGGTCACATGAGGTAAATGGGCAAAGATATCCAGCTTCGGCTTTGAAAGCAGCGTGTGCGATTGAATTATTACACACGTATACCTTAATTCATGATGATTTGCCAAGCCTGGATGATGATGACATTAGAAGGGGTAAACCTTCATGTCATATTAAATACGGACCGGCTGTAGCTATTCTAGCAGGTGATGCCCTTCAGACTCTTGCTTTTGAAACACTTGTTGGCTGTGAGGAAGCGCCTTATGAAAATATCATTCGCGCGGCAAGGATCCTTTCCCGATCAGCAGGTTCTTACCATCTTGTCGGTGGGCAGGTCGCTGACATAGAGAGTGAAGGGGCTTCTCTTTCACCCGAAAAAGTTGAATTTATTCATTCCAACAAAACTGCAGAATTAATTGCCGCATCACTTTCAATAGGAGCCATTTTATCGGAGGGGGAAGGTGAAAAAAGAAAGAAGATGTACCAAATAGGGAAAAAGATTGGTTTGGCCTTTCAAATAGTTGATGATCTAATTGATCTTGAAGGAGATGCCGAAATTGTTGGAAAGGCTTTGAGGAAAGACGCGCAAAAAGGAAAAGTTACATATCCCGCGGTTTATGGAATTGAAGGGTCAAAAAGGCAGGCGAGGAAACTTGTTCGCGAAGCAATTAATGGGCTTAAAAATTACTCCGATACAGTTAAACTGGAATTTCTTTTTAATCGGATTTTGAAACGGATTAGGTAACATGATAAGAACGCTTCTTTACAGGTACACTTTCCTGGTCCCAATACTGGTTGGTTTGCTGGTTCAAATTCTTAAAGTGTTTGTTTATTCCTTCGTAAACATGAAAATTGATTATGGCAGGATATTGAATGCTAATGGTATGCCAAATTTGAATTCAGCCGTGTTTGGTTCGCTATCGATGAGTATAGGAATAAAATACGGTTATTCAACTTTACTATTTTCTGTGGTAACAGCCTATAGTATGATAATTATGCACGATACAATTAGATTGAAAAGAGAAAAAGAGAAACAAACAAATCTAATCAATTTAATTATTGCGAACGTGAATGAATTCAGAAACGTTAGAGAAGGGAAAGCAAGAAGGGTCTTGCAAATACGAATATTTGATATAGCCGCGGGAGCTATATTGGGTGTATTGATTACATACCTTTTGGTTTATTAACACAGGAGGCTGATTTATTAATGCTGGAAAATATTAACAGTCCTTTAGACATAAAAAAATATTCAATACCTGAATTGAAAAATTTAAGTGATGAGCTAAGAAAATATATAATTGAAATAGTATCGAAGAGGGGCGGGCATCTTGCTTCGAGCCTGGGATGTGTGGAAATTATCATAGCACTGCATTATGTATTTGACGCTCCAAAGGATAAGATTATCTGGGATGTCGGTCATCAAGCATACGCGCACAAAATAATCACAGGACGGAGGGAAGCTTTCAGGAAGCTTCGTAAATATGAAGGAATAAGCGGATTTCCGAACATCTTTGAAAGTGAATACGATACATTCGGAGTCGGCCATGCGGGTACCGCTATATCAGCCGCTCTTGGTTTCGCTGTGGGCAGGGATATTAAGGGGGATGATAATTTTGTTATCAGTGTTGTTGGTGACGGAGCAATATCATCCGGGTTAGCTTTCGAGGGAATCAATCAAACGGGACACCTAGGGAAAAACAAATTTGTTATTGTATTAAATGATAATGAAATGTCTATATCGAGGAATGTTGGAGCATTGGCGAAATACCTAACAAAAATTACAACCGGACAGTTGTATCTTCAGATTGAGAAGGATGTTTGGGAACTTATGGGCAAGATTCCAACTTTGGGTGGAAAAGCTCAGAAAATTGCCGGTAAGATAAAGGAAAGTATCAAAAATCTAATTGTGCCGAATATGTTTTTTGAAGATCTGGGGTTTAATTATTTCGGCCCCATTGATGGCCATGATTTATATCAATTGATAAATACATTTTCAAAGATAAGAAATATAAAGGGACCCGTTTTTATACATGCCGTTACAAAAAAGGGTAAAGGGTATTCCTACGCTGAGGAAAACGCGGAGAAATTTCACGGTGTCGGAGAATTTTATAAGGCTACTGGGGGATCGAAGGCAAAATCAGAAAAGAAAAAGTACAGTGACGTTTTTGGAGATACCATTATAGATATTGCAAGAAAGGATGGAAAAGTAGTAGTAATTACCGCTGCCATGAAACAGGGCACGGGACTCGTGAATTTTGCTGAAGAGTTTCCTGACAGGTTCTTTGATGTTGGTATATGCGAACAGCACGCGGTCACATTTGCTGCCGGCTTGGCTAGAGAAGGATTCAAACCTTTTGTAGATATCTATTCCACATTTCTTCAAAGAAGCCTTGATCAAATAATTCATGATGTCGCTTTGCAGAAATTACCGGTACGGTTCTTATTGGACAGAGCTGGGATTGTGGGTGAGGATGGTCCAACTCATCACGGCAATTTTGATCTTAGTTATCTGCGGATGATTCCAGGAATTGTTATTATGGCTTCTTCGGATGAAGAAGAAATGGGAAGGATGATTTATAATTTATATAATTTTGAAAATGGGCCGTCAGCGCTCCGTTTTCCCAGAGGAAGAGTTAAGGGTATTGAGTTTTCTGAAAAAAAGGAAGCCCTGCAATTTGGAAAAGGAGTTTTGATAAAGAAGGGAAAAGACGCTTCAATTTTAGCGGTTGGAAGCATGGTTGATGTCGCGATAAAAGCAGGTGCCCTTCTCCTGGAGAATGGTGTAGATACGACCGTGGCAAACGCGAGGTTTGTTAAACCGATTGACAGGAATTTGATAGCTGAATGTTGTGAAGGAGGCGCACCGATATTCACTATTGAGGAAAATGCGGTTATTGGAGGTTTTGGAGATGCGGTATCTGAGGTCTTATCTGAATACGGATTGAGAAATCTTCATCGAAGGATCGGGATACCGGATAATTTTGTTCCTCATGGGAAAAGGGATGAATTACTTGCCTCTATTAATTTAACCCCGGAAGGCGTGGCAACTGACGTACAATTATTTTTGAAAAAGAGCTAAAAGTTTTACCTGGGAAGGTAGGAAAAATGAAAATTGAGAAATTGGGAATCATTGCTAATATGAAGAAAAAAGCAATTAATTCCATTATTTCAGAAGCAATAGAGATTATCCCCGATAAGGTAGAACTATTTGGAAACAGAGCTCTTTCACAGCTTCCAGGTAAGGATAAGATAATGTTTTCGGAATCGTTCAAGGGTTGCGACGCAGTAGTTGCTTTTGGTGGAGACGGCACTATTCTGACGGCAGCTAGAATGATTGAGAAAGATGAAATCCCGCTTCTTGGAATAAAAATTCGGAGCTTGGGATTTCTTGCTGAGGATAATCTTGAAAGAGCACTAAACGCCCTTTTTAACGGAAGATGCGAGATACAGGAAAGAATGAGGCTTGAAGTAAAACATGGAAATACCGGAGGCAAAGATAAGGTTACAGCGCTAAATGATATTGTTATTCACGGTGTTGGATTATCGAGGGTGTTGCATATCAAAATCAGTATTGGCGGCACTCTCCTTGGAGAATATTTGTCAGATGGGGTTATTATATCTACTCCGACAGGTTCGACGGCATATTCTCTGGCAGCGGGTGGGCCGATCGTTACCCCAGTTGGAATGGAGGCTTTCGTAATTACACCTCTATGCCCACATTCCCTTTCGGTAAGACCGGTTGTTATTAGTGGGGAAGAATCTTTCAATGTGAAAGTTATTGAATCAGCCGAGAAGATTTTTATTACAATTGACGGGCAGGAAACACGTGAGCTTCGGGTAGGTGAAACACTAGATTTTTGTAGAAGCAAAAGAAATACAAAATTAATTGTGACTGAAAATTATAATTTCTATGGTCTCGTTCGGAGAAAGTTAAAATGGGGAGGGGTTTTAAGGAAGCGTTAAGCTTTATAATATTTAAAATGATTTGTGAATTAAGAATCAAGAATCTGGCTGTTGTTGAAGATACAGTCCTGAAATTAAGTGATGGATTGAATGTATTAACAGGATCAACAGGCGCCGGCAAGTCGATTATCTTAACTGCTGTTTCCTTGCTGTCAGGAAGCAGAGCCAGGAAAACTTTGATTAGAAAAGGAGCCGAAGATTTACTTGTGGAGGGAACTTTCAAGATCCCAAAAGATTGGCCAATGAAGGATCTTCTTGGCATGGATAGCGATGATGACTTACTTCTAATTAGACGGCAAATTAGCGCGAAGGGGAAAAATCGCATCTGGATTAATGGTATTCTATCGGCAAATTCAACAGCAAAAAGAATAACCGGAAAGCTTTTTGAGCTTCATGGTCAACATAAACAGCAAGAACTTCTAAACCCCGATTCCCATATTGATTATTTTGATAACAGGGGTGATTATGATTGCCTGCTAAAAAATTGTGAGGAAAAGGTAAAAGAATTCAGGATATTTTATAACGGGTTGATGAAGTTGAAAGAAGAGGAGAATAGTAACAGGGAAAAGAAAGATTTTCTTGAGTATCAGTATAAAGAGTTGAAAAAATTAAATCTACTGCCTGGATTAAAGGATGTAATGAAGAAGAAGATTATTAAAGCTGAGAATATTCACAAATTTATGTCAGCTCTCCAAAAATCAAGAGATCTTCTTGAAAATTCAAATGAAAACGTAATTGATAATCTTGGAAGAATTTCTAAAGAACTCCAGAGCTTGTCGTCGATAGATAATAAATGGGGGAAAGCTGTCTCAAAAATTGAAGAAGTAGTATTAGAACTAAATGAGATCATAATGGAGATAGAACGTTCTCTAGAGGATACCCCACTTGAATCTGAAGATATTGAAGCCCTGCAGGAAAGGATTGCGCTGATTCAAAGCGCTGAAAGGAAATATAACAGGAACTACGATGAATTAATTGAATACAGAGACTACCTGAAAGTGACTTTAAAAAATTTAAAAGAAGGATCCGATGAAATCATAGAAAAGAGGTTAAAGTTAGAAGAGATTAAAAGTAAACTTATTCCAATCCTGGAGGAAGTAAGCATCAAAAGGAAAAATAACGCTGACATACTCGATAGAGAAGTAACAGAGGAATTAAAACAACTTGGTATAAAAGGCGCGTTGTTTAATACAAAAATAAATCAAATGAGAATAAAATCTTTATATAGTGAGGATTATGAGTTAGATTTGCCACTGAAGGGGTGGGACAGTGTTGAGTTTATGTTAAGAACAAACATAGGAGAAGAGATACAGCCACTATGTGAGATAGTTTCGGGGGGGGAACTCTCAAGGGTAACTTTGGTTCTGAGAAGTTTGTTGGTCGAGAAAAAGAGTATTCCAACTCTGATATTTGATGAAATTGATGCCGGGCTTGGAGCAGATATCGGTAAAAAGGTATCTGAAAAAATGAAGAAACTTTCTAAATGCTACCAGCTTATTTGCATTACGCATCTTCCGCAGATAGCGGCAGGGGCGCAGCAACACATCGTGATTAAAAAGAATGTTAGAAAAGGAAGAACAATTTCATCAGCATTTCAGATAAAAGGAAAGCAAAGGGTAGTTGAGATAGCAAGAATGCTCGGTGGAGAAGAGGGTTTAAGCTTTGAACTGGCATCGGAACTTGTAAATGAAAAAAGCGCCCGTAGCTCAGCTGGATAGAGCACCGGCCTCCGGAGCCGGGTGTCAGAGGTTCGAATCCTCCCGGGCGCGAAAATCTCAATGTTCTTTTGCACTATTACGGCACGAAGGATGATTGTTGTGGAGAGGGTGGACACTGACAAGGGATCGGAACGATGCCATTCTTAAGGATATTTTTTACTTTTATGATTTTGTATTTCTTTTTCAAATCCCTGAGGAATTTGTTTAAGCCAAATATCAAAAAATCGGAACAATGGGGAAAAAAGAAGAGTAAAAATAGTACCGGTTACTATAATGACATGACTGATCAGAAGATCGAAGATGTAGAATATGAAGACGTTGAAACGGAGAACGGCAAATGATAATGAGAATAAGACAACCCAATAGAAGACGATTCAAGTCTAAAGTATTAGAGAAAAGAAAAAGAGAAAGGGAAATTTATTATTCAACATTTTCCGTATTAATTGTAAAAATCATTCTTATAGTATTTTTGACTATTTTGCTGTTTGTATCATTCAGAGTATTTTATTACAAATTTCAGGGAAGCCCCTTCATGATAAGATACATGGTTCCGGGATTGGTGATTATTTTTATAATATGGATGTTATACTCTATCTTTAATAATATAAAGGCGATACGAGAATCATATAAGCCGAAACGATAGATTCCATTCTGCTCATTTCTATCCTGACATTTCTCCTGTTTATAAACGGTTTTAAATACTCTTTTCTATTTAACAATGGCACAGCTTTTGCGACCTGTTCAGTAAGAAAAATATATTAATCCGAAGGATTTATTGTGCCGCAATGGAAAGATGAAAGAGATGTACTCCTGCACACCTTTTCTGAGATATCAAGTCTTATAAGCTTGGGTAGGGACAGGAGTATAATATTCAATAAAATTATCAAAAGTGCCCTGGAAATATTGCCCGCGGAAAAAGTTTTCTTAATATTCCATGAGGAAAACAGAATAAAAAAGTATAAAGTAGAAAAAAAACATGGGGGTCAACGTGTTGATGTTGTTGAAATTCCTGACACTTCAGGAATTTTTAACTGGCTTAGAAGGGAGGTGATGTCGCAGCAGATAAAGGAAGACGGTGTGTTTTCACTCGATCTGTCACTGTTGGCCGACGAATGCTGGGGCGAACAAGAGAAATTCGGAACAATAATATCAGTGCCCATAATGTCAAAACGTTCTGTGTTTGGTGTTATATTGGCATTAAAAGATTCGCGGGAAAAACTTTTCAGTGAACGCGACATATATTTTCTCGAAACATTGGCTAATCAAGCTGCTATAGCATTTGAAAACTATTTGCTATACAAAAAGCTTAAATACGAATCAATAACCGATGAATTAACCGGTGTTTACAATTACAGGTTTCTCTTGCAATCTTTGAGGTTGGAGATAAAAAGGGCACTACGCTTCGGCAGTTTTTTTTCATTCTTGATGCTCGATGTTGATAATTTGAAGGAATATAACGATGAGAATGGACATCTCTATGGGAGTAAAGCGCTAAAGGTTATCGCCGGCCTGATAAAAGACAGATGCAGGGAAATTGATATTGTAGCAAAGTATGGGGGGGATGAATTCAGTGTCATACTTCCGCATACTGATTTAAAGGGGGCAGAATGTTTGAGCAAGCGTATTCTTGAATCAGTTGACAATTATAACTTTGAGGGGGATAAATCGGTAGGCTTGACATGCAGCATCGGAATATCAATGTTTCCGGGTGATTCGCAGAATCTGGAGGAATTAATCAGCAATGCGGACAAAGCACTTTATTACGCAAAAGAACAAGGAAAAAATGTCATAAAAACTTACGCGGAAGTTAATAATAAGCTTGAAACATTTTAACAATTCAGCCAAACTGTTGTTGGGCTGTTTCAATATGGAGGTATTATGTCAAAGTATCTTGTGACAGGCGGGGCAGGTTTTATAGGTTCAAATATTGTGGAAGAGCTGGTTTGCCTCGGGGAAGAGGTCGTGGTACTGGATAATCTCTCAACCGGATTTAGAGAAAATATAGAGCCGTTTCTTGAGAATATAAGATTTATTAATGGAGATATCAGAGATAATGAAGTTGTTAAAAAAGCGATGATAAATGTGGATTATGTTCTTCATCAAGCCGCTCTTGCATCGGTCCCGAGGAGTATAGATGATCCGTTATTCGTTAACGATGTAAATGTAAATGGGACCATGAATATTTTGGAAGAGGCCAGAAAAGCCGGTGTAAAATGTCTGGTTTACGCGGCTTCTTCGTCCGCATATGGCGATTCGGATTTTTCTCCTAAGAGAGAAAATCTCAGCCCCTCTCCGCTTTCTCCCTATGCGGTGAGTAAATTAGTGGGGGAACACTATTGCTCAGTTTATTCTAATATTTTTGGACTTCCTACCGTAAGTTTAAGATATTTTAATGTTTTTGGACCTCGTCAGGATCCAAAATCACAATATGCCGCGGTTGTTCCAATATTTATTTCAAAATTGCTTAACAAAAACAGACCCGAGATTTTCGGAGATGGAGAGCAGAGTAGAGATTTTACTTATGTAAAAAATGTTGTAAATGCCAACCTGCTTGCTTCTAAATCTGCAGACTCCGCGGCTGGAGAAATGATGAATGTAGCCTGCGGAAGTGAATATACAGTCAACGAGCTGCTTAAATATATCAAAACACATCTCGGAAGCGATGTTGACCCAAAGTATTCCGATACAAGGGCTGGAGATGTTAAACATTCTCTTGCTGATATATCTAAAGCAAAGAAACTTATTGATTATTCAATAGAAGTATCATTTGAGGAAGGTATATCGAAAACAGTTGAATGGTACAAACAGAAAATGGATCACTGAAATCATGATGAACATCTGTTTTAACAAACCAGGGTTTTAATTAAAGAAACGGGCGGTATAAATGCGTGCGAGTTTTGTTAAATTTATTGCCAATACTGTTTTTCTTGTACTCCTATTCAGTCTTTTAGGCGTTCAGCAGATTCAATCGCAGCAAATCCGATTAAGGGTTGGAGATAAACTAGAATTGAAAGTCCAAGAACGCCAAGAGCTTGACAGACAGCTCGAAATTAATAATAAAGGCGAGGTCTTAATACCGGTTGTAGGCGCAATTCAACTTATGGGATTACGCCTTCTGGAAGCCGAAACTTTAATACTGGAAGAACTAAAAAGGGTTTATCCCAGCATTTCCAGAATTAATCTTTCCCTATATGGGGAAGAATCAAAAAGGCTGATTTATGTCCAGGGTGAAGTTATGCAGCCCGGCAGATATGAGTTTGCCGAGGAACCAAATGTTTGGGAAGCAATTAGAGAGGCGGGAGGAGCGACTCCAAGAGCGTTACTTGAGGCTGTCAGAATAATTCAGGGAGAGGGTGACGAGCAAAGAACGTATCTCGTGGATCTTCAAAGAATAATAAACGACGGGAACTTTGATTCATTATCGAAATTAAAGGCTGGAGATACTGTTCTTATTCCGGAAAGGACGGCTCAAGTAAGCGCGGAGGGAAATATAAAAATAATGGGCGCTGTGGTGAGGCCAGGTTCTTATAACTTAACCGGCATTAACAGGCTTGAAGATATAATACTTGCCGCGGGAGGAGTATCCGACAATTGCAATTTGAAAGAAATTCAAATTATTCGCAAGATGCCCGGAGGCAGCGTGATGAAGATAGTAGTGAATTTTGAGAAATATCTCAAGGATGGTCAACTGGACGGAGATCCTGTAATTTATCCTGGCGACCTGATAAATGTGCCCCGTGAAACAAATTTATTTAAAACAATATTTACAACTCCAGGATATCTGTTTGCAATGATAACAGTAGGGATAGCGCTAACAAATCTTTTAATTCGATAACGATAAAAAGGAAGGGAACTGGGTGGAGAATATCAGGAAGATCGTCCCGGACGAAGAAGTAAACAAGGTTGACCTTAAGGGGTATTGGAAGATTATATGGAGAAAAAAATACTACTTAATTGTTCCCGTATTACTTTCACTGGTTGTATCAGTTATTGGTTCAAGATATTTAACACCTGTATATCAATCGTCGACAGTTCTTTCAATGGAAAGAGAAGGGATATTTTCAGGTTCTGTTGACAGGTACGTCGCAGATGGAGAGGACAGACAGCGATCAAGGACCAGACAGTTCGCTACTATAATAAATGCCAAACTTAGAAGCAATTCATTTCTTGGACTCGTTGTTGAGGATTTGGGTCTGATGAATGACGATAATTCAAGAAAGCTAATACGTGATTACGATCAAGAAGAAGCATCCGGAATTTCTCCGCGGAAAATACTAAAGAGATATCTTATAGGTGTTCTGCGGAACAAAATAACAATATCTTCTCCGGCTCCGGGGCTTTATGAAGTAAGTGTGTTTGATACCGACCCTGACAATTGCTATATTCTCTCAAGGAGGATCAGCGAAAAATATCTGGATGTATTACAGCAGCAAAAATTAACCAGCATACGAAAAGCAGGGGCTTTTAGCGATGAACAGCTGGCGATCTACAGGGAGAAACTTGAAATATCCGAGAAAGAGCTTGCCAGGATCCAACGTGATATGTTAAACGCTAATTCTCATGGCAATCCGGTTAATCCTGGAAACCTCAGCCTTATCGAAGTTAAAAAGAATCATTTAGATACCGAATGTGAAACGAACAAAATCGCACTGAACAGAATAAGAAATAAATTGGTTTCGATATTCGACATGGTGCCCTCGAGCAAGAAAGTATTGGAAGATGAAGTTGTAATTAATCTTGAAAATAAGTTAAACACAAGAGGCAGCGAAATAATTCTGATGGAAATTGCCGGTGAAATGGATATTTCCTCACGCCTTGATGAAATTGAGTTGTCGTGGAGAACATTGCAAAAAAGAATTTCAACAATAATACAGAAAGAATATTCTGATATCTCCTTCGATTATTATCCGGTAATGACAGAGTATTTTTATCAGCTTTGCCGGTTGACTTATTTTAAATCGATGAGGAACAATGTGCAGAGCTATATAGAACAATATAAAAATAAGCTTTCCAGGTTGCCTGTACTTGAAATGGAACTTGAGAGGTTGAGGAGGGAAGTGGAGAATAACACAACCATTCAACAGGCATTTCTTGAATCAAAGGCTTCAGCCCAGATAAGCGAAGCTATACAAAGTACAAATCTTGGATTGAATTTAAATATAATTGAAAAGGCGCAAAGACCGATTTCACCTGTAAGACCTAACAAATTGCAAATAATTCTTATGTCCTTAATATTTGGCGGTGCGTGCGGTCTGGGAGCAATATTGATTACAGAGTATATGAATGATTCTTTTCGCTCTGTGGAAGAGGTTCAGCGAATTATGGAATTACCTGTTATTTGTACTATTCCAAGAACAATAGAACATTTTTCTTGGGAAAAGAAGGATTGGGGACGAAAAATATTGATATGGATTATCGGGGTATTCTTCTTTATATCAATAATAAGCGGCGCAATTTATTTTTATGCTAATACACTTAAGTCATCAGGCCTTGGTATTAAAATAAGTGAAGAATTGAAAAGGTGATGCAGTTGGATGATAAAAAGGATAGAGATATTTTTGATATGTTTGATCAGGAGAGTCCGATAGCTACTGAGATGAGGCGGTTATATTCTAACATTCAGACTAATCCGAGTAATAATTCAATTGGCGGATTGATGGTAACAAGTGCGAACAGGGGAGAAGGTAAAAGTACGGTTGCCTCTCATCTGGCTTTAACAGTTGCCAGGTTTAAGGAGAAAAAATCTTTAATTATAGACGCTGATCTAAGAAAACCAAGAATACATCAAATCTTTAATGTTGCAAGAAATCCCGGCCTCACGGAATGTTTAGAAGATAACATGGATCCTCTAAAGGTCGTCAAAGACACAAAAATTGACAATTTAAAGGTAATACCAAGCGGGAGATTGGTTAAATCACCCTCTCACCTTTTTGAAAAGGAGAGACTGAGAGATATTTTCGATAAACTAAAATTCTACTACGATATTGTAATTGTTGATAGCCCACCTGTTATACCGGTAAGTGATCCCATGTTGTTATCAGGAGCTGTGGATAAGGTGGTTATGGTTGTTCTAGCGGGGAAAACACCACAGAATGTAGCTAAAAGAGCAAGGGATATTCTTTTAGACGCTGACGCTAATATAATTGGAGTAGTTGTTAATAATCTCTCTGAAGTTCTACCATACTATTATGATTATAAATATTATGGTTATGAGCATGATTTGGAGAATCAGTGATATTAAACTGTCGAAATTAGATTAAATATTAAATAGGCTGATATGAAGGGAAGCTATGACTCGATTAATCAGGATATTGACCTGCGCCTGTTTCTTTATCGCAGTTTTGCCGGGTGTTGAGACTGGGGGTGCAATTGCCGCCGGCAAGTCAGACTGTATCCTTTTTTCATCCGATTCAGCTAAAGTAAAACTGCAACTTTATAAGAACTCTACTGTTACATGCAATCTTCCATTCAGATTCTGCGATTTTGAGTACAATAAGGAATATGGCGTTTTTCTCTGGGGTGATAAATATGAAAATAGAGAAGGCCGTTTAAAGGTTAATTCCGATGGTAAAATATTTATATGGGGCGACCGATCAGTAACCTGCTTAAAAAATGGACTCTTGCCAGGGTACGGCACTTATCTTCGAGGGAGGAAGAGGGTGGCGACTATTGATTTTCTCTCAATTGCCGGTTCAGTATACAAATTATACAGGGAAATGGATGAATACAATGAGTTAAAGGATAAATTTGACAGAATAAATAATTCTTTGTCTCAAGTGCTCAAAATTAGCGACAAAAAATATTTGCAGGAAGAAGCGCATAAAACATCGATATATGTTAACCTGCAAAACAAATACAGGAAAAAGCTTATAATATTTTCTTCGGCTCTTTACGCTTATCAGTTAATTGAGCCGATTTTTATGGATATTCCCCCTGAAATTTATTCTGATTCGAATGAAAATAGCATTAAGTTTAAAGCAAGTAACAAAAGTATAACAAAGGCTTTTCTCTATTCATTCCTCAGGCCCGGGAGAGGACAGTTTTATCAGGGTAAAACGATGAGAGGGGTTTTCTTCTCATCCATGATTATTCTTACCGGCTTTGTAAGTCTCGATCTAAATAACCAATACAATAGAGATGTGGTTGATTACAATCTCTGTATGGATAAGTTTAGTTCCGCTTCTACTGTAGAAGATAAGAGGAAATTCGCGGCAAGCGGCTCACTATTGTGGGAAAAGGTAGAAAATTCAAAAGAGAAGCGAAATAGATCATTTTATATTCTAGCGGGATTATGGGGATGGAATACCATTGATACACTTTTCCCCGGCGATAAATCTGGTTCAAATAGGAATTATTCTCTTAATGTAACACCACTGGGTTGTGAACTCGCTATCAATTTTTGATTTCCTGGAGGAATAGCATGCATAGAAAATCATTATCTGTTTTTTTAGTTTTAATATTCAGTCTTTTTACGGTTAGCGGTTGTTTGAATGATATTGAAGAAGTTTCATTGGATATACCCGACGCGGACATCGAAGCCCCGCAAAACATCGGAATTATAGTAAATGATGGTGAAATAGCCATCTCCTGGGGAGTGGTTATTAATGCGGCATCTTATAAAGTGTACAGAAGAAGATTAGCTGAAGAGGAAATCATTGCTGAAACAAATGATACATTCTATGTGGACAATAATATAACAAACGGTAATGAATATTATTATTCTGTGGCCAGTGTTGGAAACAGCGGACTGGAAGGAGAGAAAACCGATTGGGTTTTAGCTGTACCCTCTATTTTTTCATTGTGTATTAATAATGGAGTCCCTTACACAAATTCGGTGAATGTGAATATCTTCTTAACAGCTCCAGCGTCCACTCGCTTTATGAAAATTTCGAATGACTCAACCTTTGCTGAAGTAAATTGGGAAAGTTTCAGGACATCTAGAGTTTGGACACTTGAACAGATCGACGGAGAAAAGCATACATACGCGGTGTTTCAGGACGTTAACGGAAATCAATCATCACCCGTACAAACATCTATAATACTTGATACTTATTCAGCGATAACCAATATATCAATTACACCTGACATTTCATTTTACGAAATTGGTGAAATGATTCACTTTGTTATGCATGTTGAGGGGGATGAAGCTGGTGGAGTTGCCGGTATCTTAATAGAGGGTTATTCGGAAATAGTAAAATTGTATGATAACCAGATGTCCGGAGATAATCTTGCTTTGGATGGAGTCTATGAAAGAGATTTTTATCCTCCTACTAATCTCAGAGGTCTTGATCTACTCATTCACGGCAGATTTACAGATAGAGCCGGTAACATGGCGCCTGATTTTGAATCGGAAGAAAGTATATCTTTTCAAGACCCGCCAATGCCGGTTCAGCTTGTAGAGGTCAGTGACTCTACAACGAACAGTATAACTTTGAAATGGATTGTTTCGGTTGAAGAGAATTTCAAATTCTACAAGATATACAGGGATACTGCTTCACACAATTCTGTGGACTTCGAAGATGTATCATTTTTAGTGGATGAACTAAGTAATCAAGCACAGACAAGTTATCAGGATAACAATTTAATGGAGGGTGAAAAGTACTATTATCGTGTTTATGTGGTAAATGATTTGGATGAAAGTTCCGGAAGTAATGAAATTTCGGGTTACACCTACGATGCTCTTCCGGAAGCTGTTGTACTTGATACTCTTTCCTCGGTCGGAGCAGATAGAGTCACTTTAACATGGAGCCAGAATCAGGATTCAGATTTTCTCGAGTATAGAATTTACAGAAGTAATAGCCCCGGAGTTACGAGTACCCAAAGTGATTTAGTAACAACAATTTATCAAAGAGAAAATAGATGGTATGATGATCTTGGACTTGACTTAACAACAGAAAACTGCTACTATAGGGTATATGTGTATGATATGGGTAACAGGTTTAGCAGAAGCAACGAAGTAACAACTGCCCAGTAGAAACATAGGGACAAAAACTGCTGAAATTTTACCAACAAGTTACAATTATATGGGTATTATTACCCATTAAATTGTGGGTAGTATTGCTATTGAATCGCTGATTAAAAGCAACATTGTTAGTTAACAGATGTGTTTGCTTGTAGATAATGCGTATATCTAATGTCAGTTCTAGCGAAGAGAATGTTATTTGTTTTATGGTATAAGAGTTGCTCTTTATATTTGGGATAAATTGATTGTAGTGATTATAACAGGAGAAGTGTTAAAGTTGACGGTTTTTAGAAGATACAATAGAATGTTTGCAAGAACGAATAGCAATCAGGGAAGACAGATCGATCCTTACAGGGATGATGTCACTATTCTAAAAAGAGAGATTGAGAATAGGAATCCTATACTTGACTCAGATTATCCTGTTAAAAGAGGTTTCGATATCGTTGTTTCGATTATTGCTATCAGCTTGCTGTCGCCGGTTTTGCTTATAGTCGCCCTACTTATAAAACTAGAATCAAGAGGCTCTATTTTTTATAATCAGGAAAGAATCGGACTTAACAGGAGAGTCGGTGATAGAAGAAAAAGTATAAGTAACAGTGGAACCGACAGACGGTTGGAAATGAATAGAAGAAATATGACAGGTTATGGTAAACCATTTATTATGTATAAATTAAGAACAATGAAGCAGAATTCTGAAAAGTCGGGGCCGGTTCTCGCCCAGGAGAATGATTCCAGAGTTACAAGAATTGGAAGGGTTCTACGTAGAACCAGGATTGATGAAATCCCACAATTTATCAATGTAATAAAGGGAGATATGAGTTTAATAGGCCCCAGACCTGAGAGGTCATTTTATATAAAAAGTATACAGGAGGAGCTTCCTGAATTTAGTTTAAGATTAAAAGCAAAACCCGGAATAACAGGATTAGCTCAGGTTGAATCCGGATACGCTAATTCAGTTGCTTTAATGAAGAAAAAACTTATATATGATTTGCGTTACATATCAAGCCTTTCTTTGCTGAAAGAAGCACAAATTATTCTAAAAACCTTTTCCGTGATAATAACGGGAAAGGGAGCTTATTAAGTTCTTTTCTTTTTGAGCCAATAATTTATAATAGATATCGATAGTTTTTTGCGCTGAAAAGTGTAAAAGCCTTTCTAGCTTTACGCGAGGATCCGTATGTTTAACAGCAGAAGTATATTGCTTCTGTACGTTATTTTTGCCGCGATGATTGTTGTGGCTATAATTGTCCCCTTTTCAACCGCACTACTGGTTCTTCTGGCGGGGGTTACTGTTGTTTCCATTATTACTATTCGAACCTACAAAAATCACAGTGGAAGGGTAGAGAATATTCGAAGAAGACTTTCCAATCTTAAAAGTGAGGGATTGTTCGTTGATAATCGAATAATTGAGGAAGAAGATATATTTTATAATATTTCGCTGGCAATTTTAAAAGATCTGGAAAGAACAATCTTTAAACTTGTCGAGAAAAATGTTCAGCTTCTTAGCCTAAAAGAAATTGGAAGAACTATTATAAGTTCTCTTGATGAGAAGAAACTTATCGAATCAGTTTTTGATTATCTTATGCGCGGCATTGGTTATAAAGAAGTTGCTTTTATAATTGTGCGAAGAAAAGCAGAAACACTGCAAGGAATAGTTAGTATAGAGAAAAACAATAAGATTAGTAAAAGTGTTGTTAATTTTGATATTAAAGATCTCAAAGGCGCAATTTTTAATTCGTTAAAGACAGGAAAATCTTTTTTGATAAAGGATATTGATCTGCATCCTATTGAAGAAATTGACAAGAAAAAACTTTTCCCAGGCAGCACTATGTCATCGTATATTTGTGTGCCTCTTGTAAAATCTTCGGGGAAGCCTGAGTTAGAAGAAATAAACCATTGTGTTTTGAACAGAGGAATCGACGGGGAAAATAAGAATTTGGGAGATCTGTACTTGACCGACTGTAAGTGTTTATCATGTCAACAGATGTCTCTTTTGGGCCTTTTAATAGTAACAGACGGGTACAGAGCTACACCACTCACAAATATTGATCAAGTTACAGTAGAAACTGTCGGATCTCTTGTAAGCTCAAACATTGAGAATTTGCTACTTTACCAAGAATTAAGACAGGCCGAGAAATTTAGGGAAAAGGTTTTTGAGGGTATGACACATGGGCTTGTTGTTACGGATCTCAATGGAAAGATTAACTTCGCGAACAGAAGCGCAAAATTAATGACTCAGATGGATATATATATATTGGAGAAACTTACTGTTTTTGATCTTGTACGTGATATGGATTCAGATAAAAATGGCTCATATTTTTTTGATATGCTTCAGAGGGATGATACTGTTACATTTCACGAAGGTTATCTAAAGAGGGCGGATGGCTATGATATTCCGATAAGATTGAATATCTCGAAATTCCTTGGTGAAAATAATGAAGTAAAGGGAGCGATTGTACTTTTTGTAGATTTAAGCGTTATCAAAAAAATGGAGGAAGAGATACGCCACCTTGATCGTCTTGCTCTTCTTGGTAGATTTACTTCAGCAATCGCCCATGAAATTCGAAATCCTCTAACCGGTATAGGCGCGGGAGTACAATATTTAAGGAGGAGCAGTAAATTTTCCGACGAGCAGAACCTTAGTATAAACTCTATTCTAAGTGAGGTTGAGAGGTTGGATAGAATTATTTCAGACCTTTTCAAGGTTGCTAAACCAAGGGATATATTGTATCAAAAAGTTGATCTCTCTGAATTAATCGAGAGGAGTTATAATTCCGTAAAGGAGTTGTTTGCTAAAAAGGGAGTTGAGTTTATAAAAGATATCGATGATAATATACTACCCATTGAAGTTGATCCTGACCAGATGATTCAGGTATTAATTAACCTTATAAAGAACGGGGTAGAAGCGACAGGGAAAGGCGGCAAAGTAATAGCAAGAGGAAAATACTATAATGAAGTTGTTAATGAGAGAAATATCAAAGAAAAGAAAAAAATCATACGAATTGAGATTATAGATAATGGAACAGGAATAGATGAAAAAAGTATTGAAAGGATATTTGAACCATTCTTTTCAAAGAAGAGTCAAGGGACAGGGTTGGGTCTCTTTGTCTCACACAGCATTATACAGCATCATCATGGTAAGATCGATGCTTTTTCAAGAGAAAACGAAGGAACAACTATTCAAATAAACTTACCTGTAAATAAACATGAAAGGTGATTAGAAAGTGAAACCAGTAGTTCTTCTTGTTGATGATGAAAAAACTATAAGACTGTTTCTGGAAAAAACCCTTAAAGATGACGGGTATGAGACCTTTACGGCCGCAAATGGTGAGGAAGCTTTTCAAATAGTTGAGAAAGAGCTTCCCGATCTAGTGCTTCTTGACCTTAAGCTTCCTGATATTAGCGGGTTGGAGGTGTTGGAAAAGGTAAAAAAAGAGTATCCGGAGATTTGTATTATTATGCTGACAGCCTTTGCAGATATTGAAACGGCAGTTTCTGCTATGAGAAAGGGGGCATTCGATTTTATAAGTAAACCGGTTAACCTTGAGCAATTACTTCTTATCGTTGAAAAGGGATTGAACTCTCAAAGATTGAACAGGGAACTTATTAATCTGCGAAGGCGGCTTGAGTTGGATTTTGGCAAAGATTATGTGCCCAGTGTCAGCGAAAGGATGAAGAAGATATACAAAACCGTTAAAACAGTAGCAGGGAGTGGAACAACAACTGTATTGATTCAGGGTGAGAGTGGGACAGGCAAAGAAATAATTTCTAATATGATACATAAATTCAGTGAACGAAGAGATGGTCCATTTATGGAAATAAATTGCGCTTCTCTACCTGAAGAACTACTTGAGAGTGAGCTTTTCGGACATGAAAAAGGAGCATTTACCGACGCTAAAGAGCGAAAAAGAGGGTTGCTGGAACTGGCAAACAAAGGGACACTATTCCTTGATGAGATAGGTGAAATGAGTAAAACAATACAGGTTAAATTTCTTAGGGTGTTGGAAAAAATGACATTTAGAAGGGTGGGGGGAACAAAGGATTTAAGTGTTGATGTGCGAATTATTTCAGCTACAAACAAAAATCTTGAAGAAGCTGTATATAATAATGAATTCCGAAAAGATCTTTATTACAGGTTAAAGGTAATCCCAATAGATATTCCTCCCTTGCGTGAAAGAAAAGAGGATTTATTTATTTTTATGAAGCATTTTCTGAATAAATTCAATAAACAGTTCAGCAAGAACTTTCAGGAGATAAGCGATGATGCCTTTAAAGCAATACTAAAATACGAATGGCCCGGGAATATTAGAGAGTTAAAAAATGCTGTAGAAAGAATAGTACTATTAGAAGACGACGTGATTTTAAGAATAGAACATCTCCCGAACAGTATTCTAAAAAATACTATTAATGATAATGATCAATTTACAATACTTAACAAGATAGAGGTTGCACTGAGCAAACCTTACCCAGAAGAGGGCGTTCCGTTTGAAGATCTTATACTCTCATTGGAGAAGGACTTAATTAAAAAGGCAATGAGAGAAGTGAATGAAAATCAGAGTAAAGCAGCAAGATTACTATGTTTAAAACGAGATAAATTACGTTATAGATTGAAGAACTTTGATTTGGAGCTGCGATAGAGGAGCAAAAGAGGTGCCAGGGGTTAAGTCTATAATTTTAGAAATGAGTATTTGTCTGATTTTTATCTTCGTTAGTTTGTCTTCCTGCGGATATTATAGCACTACGAGTAGAACTGCCGGTGATATAAAAGCTATCAGTGTTCCCTATCTTGGGAATGAAACTCCTGAACCGAATATTGAGATCGACATAACCCAAAGAATAATTGATGGTATAATTGAGGACAATACATTAAAAGTAGTTTCTGATGAAGACGCGGACGCTGTCCTGGAAGGAACAATAGTTGAATATAGGAATGATCCATTCACATTTTCCAAGAGCTCCGCAGAAGATATTCAAGCTGAACAATACAGATTGATTATTAGGCTTAGGGTTTCACTTTTTGATAAAAAGAAAAATGAATATGTTTGGAAAAACAAGACTATAAAAGGGCATGGAGATTATTATCTTGAATCGAGCCAGGAACAGAATTATGAAAAAGCCCTTGAATTTCTTTATGTTGATTTGGTGAATGGCATTTTGTCGAACACCGTTCAGGATTGGTGAAAAATGGTTTCAATTCTTGGTAAATATAAGAAAATATTCGCGAGTATCGATAAAGATAATAAAGCATCTGTTTATCTTCTTAAGGGAAGAGAAAAATTTATTATGGAACAGTTTGCGGATAAACTTGTTTCCTCAACTATTGACGACAGTACACGCTCCTTTAATCTTAGTGTCACATATGCGGGTGAGATTGATATGGGAGAGTTTCTCTCAACGGCAAATGAGTTTCCATTTATGGCTGATAAAAGGGTTCTGATTCTTAAAGAATTAGAACAGATGCGAGTAAACTGTGGACAACTTTCAGAATATTGCTTAAAGCCCGTTCTGACCAGTGTTGTTGTCTTTATTTTTAATACTCATACTCAAGGGGGAAGAAGAATTAATCCGCCTCGCGGCTTCCAGAAACTTGAAAATATCATTAAAAAGAATGGCTCTGTAATAGAATTCCAAAAACTATATGAAAAGGATCTCCAGCGATGGATTATTCAGAAATCCAGGGCTATGGGAGTACAAATGAGCACAGACGCTAGCAGAGTTCTTGTCGAGAGTATAGGAGAGAACATATATGATCTTAAAAATGAACTTGATAAGATTGCTATTGTTTATCAGGATGAAAAAATAGATTCTGATGATTTGATGAAGGTTATCGGAAGCTATAGATTTAGCGGAATATACGATCTTATCGACAGTTTGAGTCCGGATACAGAGAGTAAATCGCTTGATGTTTTATTTAAGATTATTAATTCTGGAACAGAAAGATCTTCTGTGATAATATACAATCTGATTAGAAATTTTATAATATTATTGAAAATCAAGCACGGATACAGAACTGATGGATATTGGTTTGAGAAGAGAAAGAAACAGTCGGATTTATATACAAAAAAAGAAATTATTCTGTGGCTTGAAAATCTTCGTATGGCTGATTTGAAAATAAAAAGCAGTTCTTTACCTGAAGATTTAATAATTATCAGTTGTTTTATACATTCGTTTAAAAATAAATTATTTGAAACTCCTGTAAATCTGAATGCGTTGAAAGTTGGGTAAGCAAAGGTAATCATTGAGAATGTTAGCAGAAGGGAAGAATTAATCGATGAGTCTACAGCTCAAGGAGATTGGAGACAGTGATTTTGATATTTTTATTAGCGAATCGAAACAACCTGTAGTAGTAGATTTTTGGGCTACATGGTGTATTCCATGCCAACAACTTGGAGAGATAATTGAAGAGGTGGCGGAAAATTACAAGGGGGAAATATCGTTTTGCAAAGTGAACGTGAATGATAATAATAGAATAACTACGAAGTATGCGGTAAGAAATATCCCGCTTTTACTCTTTTTTGAGAATGGTAAACTTGTAGACAGAACCGCAGGGGCAATATCAAAGAACCTGCTGGAAGAAAAACTGAACAAACTTGTTAAATTGGTTTAAAAAATTCCGCGGCAAAATTCGCGCTATTAAAAAACTTGACCATCATTTTAGATATGAGTATCTAAAATGTTAAAATAAAAGAAGTGAGGTGGTATTAGTGATACAAGAGGAAGAAAGAATAATAGCTAGAGGCCTTCATGCTCCAGGACCTTTGTTGATGGTCAAAAAGAGATTAAAAGAAATTGAAATTACCGGAACCCTTCGTGTTATTGTGTCTTCACTTGAAGCAGCGGAGGAATTGGTAGATTATTTTCAGTCGAATTCCACTGATTCCGAACTTGACAGAGCTGGAGACGACTATCATGTAATAGTTAATCTGGATAGTTATAAGGAAGTGTGACGTTGAGTAATACCTTTAATTTCAAAGAAATAGAATCCAAGTGGCAGACGCGCTGGAAGAATGTTTTTAATTGTAACCTCGAGCTTGAAGGTAATGAATATTACTGTTTGATGATGTTTCCCTATCCTTCGGGAAATCTTCATGTAGGGCACGGAAGGAATTATATTATTGGAGATGCTCTGGCAAGAATTAAAATGATGGAAGGTTTTAATGTCCTTGCTCCTATGGGTTGGGATTCTTTTGGTTTACCCGCGGAAAACGCGGCGATAAAAAATAAAATCAAACCATCCGTTTGGACTGATAATAACATTGCCAATATGAAAAAACAGTTTCGCAGATGGGGAGTAATCTACGATTGGGAAAAGGAAATAGCTTCTTGTAAACCTGAATATTACAAGTGGACACAATGGCTATTTGTTAAATTGTATAAATCTGGATTGGCATATCGAAAGGAGGCTTCTGTCAATTGGTGCCCTTCGTGCAAAACTGTTCTGGCGAATGAACAAGTTGTAAACAATGAGTGTGAAAGGTGTGGAGCTACAGTTAAATTAAGGGATCTGAAGCAGTGGTTTTTCAAAATCACAGAATATGCCGACAGGTTACTTGATGATCTTTCCGAACTTGAAAA
>DAOWMJ010000153.1 GCA_030643145.1 Candidatus Latescibacterota bacterium
AACCGGGAAAAAAGATTATTGAGTATCAGATCAAACGCGAAGATAGTCTAAACAATATGTCTGTCAACGGTTTTGTCAATGAACTATCCACGGATTCTCCGGCACCCGGAGGAGGAAGTGTAGCAGCCCTCTGCGGAGCTCTAAGCGGCGCCTTATCTTCAATGGTTGGAGCCCTTACACACGGTAATAATAAATACAGAAATGTTTTCGATGAAATGGAAGAGATGGGGGTTGAAGCGCAGAAACTCAAAGATGAATTTCTTGTCGATGTAGACAGGGATACAGACGCCTTTAACGAAGTTATGAGCGCTATGCGTCTTCCGAAAAAGAAGGAAGAGGACCAGGAAATCCGCGCCGAAGCAATCGAGGAGGCTACAAAGAAAGCCACCCTTGTACCCTTTAGTGTTTTAAAAAGAACTGAACACGCCGCCAGGCTCGCTAGGCACTCATCTGAAAAGGGAAACCAAAACAGTCTGAGTGATGCTGCTGTCGCCGCCTTGACCGCTAGAAGCGCCGCTGAAGGGGCTTTTCTGAATATAATTATTAATCTGCCCGGCATTAAAGATAAAAAATTCAGCGCCGATATACTGAAAGAAGCTGAAATAATCAGAAATAAAGTAGTCAAGCACACTGAAGAAACTGTTTTCAGGGCGAAAAAGACTCTTTCGGAGCAGAATTGATACAGTCGGTTTCGGATAAATAAAGGAACTATCCCGTGATTTCTCTAGAGGCTGAAAATATAAATAAATTTGTAGCCGCTGACAAAATCGAGAAGGGAATGCCGGAAGCATCCAATGCTCTTTCATCTCTTCTGGGCAGAAAAGGCGCGGGCTCAAATATGCTCGGATGGCTGGACCTGCCATACACGCCGGAGCGTGAGCTGGATGCCGTATCCAACACCGGGAAAAGAATACAGGATGAAAATGACTGCCTTGTTGTAATAGGAATTGGAGGATCATACCTTGGAGCCAGGGCCGCCATCGAGGCTCTTCCGGAAGAAACATCCTTTCCGGTAATATTCGCGGGAAACAATCTCTCACCCGGCTATCACAACCGGCTTCTTTCCAGCCTCGACGGAAAACGATTCGCGCTCTGTGTTATATCGAAGTCGGGAACAACAACCGAACCCGCCATCGCTTTCAGGTTGCTAAGAAAGAAACTTATTGAACAATTCGGCAAGAAAGAGGCTTCAAAGAGAATAATAGCGATTACTGATATTGAGAGCGGAGCGCTTAGAAAAATGGTGGATTCCGAAGGGATATTATCATTTGTAATACCCCGGGATGTTGGCGGGCGATTCAGCATTCTTTCTCCCGTCGGCCTTTTGCCCTGCGCTGTCGCCGGTATTCCTGTAAAAGAAATGATTAGCGGCGCCTCTTACGCAATGAAGCAATACACCCGTGGAAAAGAAGAAATTATCATGCTTCGCTATGCCCTTCTGCGGCATATTCTTCACAGTCGGGGAACCGCCATCGAAGTGCTTTCCACCTTTCATCCTGAACTTGATCTTTTCTGTGGATGGTGGAAACAGCTCGCCGGGGAATCAGAGGGAAAGGATGGCAAAGGACTCTTTCCCGCGTCAACCGTTATGACCACCGATCTGCATTCTCTGGGGCAGTTTCTTCAGGATGGATCGAGAGATATACTTGAAACATTCCTTATAGCGGAGCGCCCTAGACGTAATCTGACGGTTCCGGAAGATAAAGAAAACCTGGACAACCTTAATTATCTGGCGGGAAGACCCCTCGGTGAGATCAACCGAAAAGCCTATGAGGGAACAAAAGCAGCTCATATTTCCGGTGGAATTCCGGTTATCTCCCTCCAAATCCCGTCAATCACTCCAGCTTCGATAGGAGAATTATTTGTCTTTTTCGAACTGTCAGTAGCGGTAACCGGACGCCTGCTCGGTGTAAATCCCTTTAATCAGCCCGGAGTGGAAGAATACAAAACCAGAATGTTCAGATTACTCGGCAAGCCCGGGGTTTAATAATGCCGTCAAATAAAAGAAAAGCACTTACGGATGCGGCATTCCCAGTATCATTTCTAATCTTTCTCTTCTCATTTATCTTATTTACGATCTCATGCTCAAGAGAGGATCCCGTTATAAAAGAAACTTATGTAATGGGAACAAAAGCGAGTATTACCATTTACGGAATGAACAGGGAAAAGGCTCTTGATGCCGCGGGCAAAGCCCTTCACGAACTTCACAGACTCGAATCGATAATGAGTACCTGGAATCCGGAAAGTGAAATATCACAACTTAATTCCAACACAGGGGAAAAGCATTTTACTCTTTCTGCGGAACTATCAGAGTTGATCAGGTTATCAATTCAGTTTTCAGAAATAACGAAGGGCGCTTTCGATATTACAGCAAGGCCTCTCGTCCAACTCTGGGGATTTCAAGACGGCGCGGACAGACTTCCTTCAGAAAGCGAGATAAGCAATACACTAAAGAATGTGGGATACAGGAAAATTAATTTTAACCCTGATATCAATACCATAACGCTGCCAAAAGGAATGCAAATTGACCTCGCCGGGGTGGCGAAGGGGTACGGCGTTGATAAATGCGCGGCAATACTTAAGAGAGAAGGAGTGAATTCCGCCCTTGTTAACCTTGGAGGAAATATCATCGCTATCGGATCACCTCCAGGCAAAAAGGGATGGGTTGTCGGGATACGCGACCCTCGCGATGAATCAAAAATATCTGGGTACATTATCATAAAGGATGAAGCTGTAGCAACTTCCGGAAATTATGAAAACTTCATCAAAAGAAAAGGCAAAACGATCGGCCATATCATCGATCCGGTAACGGGAAGGCCTGTTTCCGGTAATACACTAAGTGTAACCGTTATCTCCCCGACAGCCACCGCTTCCGACGCGCTCTCTACCGCCCTCTTTGTTCTTGGACCAATGAAGGGAATAACTACTCTCAAACAGCTTACGCGAAACAATTATACGGGCTACATAGCAGAAACCGCCCGGCGTACTGACCGGAGCGGGAGGGGTCAATACGCCGAAGTCCTCTTTATTATCTCAGAGAATAACAGTATTAAATTTTTAAAAAGCTCCAATCTGGATGGAAAACTAATTCTGGAATAGTTAAAAGAAGGGCGTTCCAGGAAAGGTGTTCTTCTTTAATATCTCTCTATTTACCCTCTTCAGAGGAGCTGAAGTCAAACCATTTTCTGTGAACAGCACATCCTGAACAATCGTGAGTCTTGCTGATAATCGGTTCTCTTCCAGATCTTTCCGCGATTTTTATTTCAATCTTGTTCATCAGACCCAGAAGAATTCCAAGCACAATGAAGGCCCCCGGCGGCATTATCATCAAAAGAAGGGGTTGATAGGATTCGCCTAAAATCGAAATATTAAATATGGTTCCATTTCCAAGGAGTTCCCTTATGGCTCCGATAACGGTAAGAGCCATTGCAAATCCGAATCCCATTCCTAAGCCATCCACTATAGATATCCAAATCGGGTTCTTTGAAGCAAAAGCCTCCGCGCGCCCCAGAATCACACAATTTACAACAATAAGAGGAATAAAAAGCCCAAGGTTTTTATGCAGAGCGTGAAAATATCCATTCATAACGAGATCCACGATAGTAACAAATGTGGCAATAGTCACAATAAAGGCGGGTATACGGATCTTCTTGGGAATAAATGATCTTATCATCGAAATAACCATATTGGAAGAAACAAGAACAAATGTAGTCGCCAGTCCCATCCCCAAACCATTTACCGCTGTTGTAGTAACAGCCAGGGTTGGACAAATCCCCAATACCAGCCTGAAAACCGGATTTTCGCTCCATAATCCCTTTAGAAACTCTTTGCTTGCCCTCATTACTTTTTCTCCTTATTTCCCTTTTTTCTTTCGTAATCGTTATTTTCCCCGCCGGTTATTTCATCAATATGATTTCTATAAAATTTCAATCCTTTATGAACCGCCCGTGTCACGGCTCGTGACGAAATCGTAGCTCCCGTAATCTGCTTAAATATCCCGCCATCCTTCTCTACTTCCCATACTTCAGGATTATTGATACCGCGGGTTTTAAACTGGTCTTTAAAATCCTCAGATTGAATCTTAGCTCCCAGGCCGGGAGTTTCCGAGTGCGTTAAGATTTCAATTCCTTGGACAACACCATCGAGATTAACACCGACCAGAAATTCTATATCGCCTGAATAGCCGTCGTGCGATAGTACAGGAAACGCGACACCATTGATTTTGCCATTTTTCTTTCCCACGAATACCTCAAGAGTGTCTCCGGCTATATCGGAAATAAACACACTGTCTTCAGTCAATTCATTATCAAAGGGGGGAAGAACATTCCTCACGGCCTCCATCTTTTCTTCTCTTAGAGCGTTCTCTATAGGCTGCTCTGTCTTCTGATTTACAAAAGCAAGCACACCGGCGGACGCGGCCGTAATAACTGTTAAAATCAGAGTTAATCGGAATATTTCTTTCATTGCCCTAAAACCTCCATCTTTTCATTCTATGCCGCCCGGGCTCCAAATACCTTTTGTTTTGTATAACGGTCGATAAGAGGCGTTGCCGCATTCATAAGGAGAATCGCAAAACTCACTCCCTCCGGATATACTCCGAACAACCTTATAAGAACTGTTATCACACCACAACCCACTCCGAATATAATCTTTCCAAGGGGCGTCATCGGAGATGTAACATAATCTGTCGCCATAAATATTGCGCCCAGGAAGAGCCCGCCTGTTAACAGATGAAATACCGGATTGGCATAGTGAGCCGGATCAATCAGGTGGAATATCCCCGTCACAACCCAGACAGAACCTATGAACGTAACAGGTATATGCCAGGAAATTACTTTCTTAGCGATAAGAAAAAGGCCTCCGGCCAGCAGGAGAATTATCGATATCTCCCCGAGGCACCCCCCCTTGTAACCGATAAGTAGTTTTATAATCTCTTCCCGCCCGAAACCCATCTCAATGTGACCGAGCGCTTCAAGACTCTCCGCTATGCGTCCAAGAGGGGTAGCCGTAGTAACAGCGTCCGCTCCCCATTTCGAAGGAGCAATCCACCTTGTCATCTGTACAGGAAAAGATATCAATAAGACGACGCGCCCTATAAGGGCCGGATTGAATAGATTGTACCCAAGCCCTCCGAAAAACTGCTTAGCGACAACAATCGCGAAGAAGGTTCCG
>DAOWMJ010000013.1 GCA_030643145.1 Candidatus Latescibacterota bacterium
CAAAGAAGAAACCATCTCTTTACTTTTTGCGAGTTCCTCTTTGGATCTTCGAATCCGATCATCGATCTTGCCGCACTCCCCCCATATTTCAACCACGGATATTTCCCTGTTCAGTTCCTCGATCTCATCATCTGACGCGCTTAGAGGCCCCCTGCTCAATTTTTCAAAGAAAGAGGGTTTTTCGACAAACCGTTCAAGGAAAGAGATTGAATTTTCAATTTGTTCTTTCTTTTCTAAAATATCCGCCGCTTCTTCCCCCCCCATCACCATATTATCCTCATCAACTCCGGATACAGCAACAACTTCTACAACACCAAGCTCACGAAGAAATCGTTTAACCTCTTCCTTTATGGAATTATGTGCAAAGAGTTGGATTTTCAGCATCCTGCTTATTGCCACTTTCAATTTCTCCCTGAATTGAAATTTTCGACTCGACGCAAAAAATTACTGCTCCAGAAAAGAGTTTAAAATTACATCAACCGCCTGGTTATAATTCTTATCAGCTCCCTTTTCAAGCACCTTAATCATTTTTCTGTTTTTTTCACGCATGATATTAATTTCACTTTCGGCCTTTTCCCCCGCCTCCTTCACAATCCCCCGTTTTTCTTCATCCTTTTTTGTAATTACATCTTCAATTCGCAATTCCTCATCCTCGGTGGTTTTTGCGATAATTTCTTCAGCCCGCACGTTGGCCTCGCGAATCTGCTCACCGGCTCCCTTTTCCTTGGCACGGATATCTTCGAGATTTTTGATCAACATATAATTCCTCCAAAAAATGATAAACTCGATATTTAATTTTGAAATCGAATAGTGATATATTTTCTTTTTCAACTCAAGTAAAATATTCTTTAGCTGACATTGACCACCTGTATATTTCTACGCGAGAATCAAAATCTATGAATAGAGCCAGCATCTTACTTTGCGTCCCCCGTTTATAGTAACAAAGGGGGGGAATTCCAATTTGCATCTCTCTGTGGCCTCTGGACATCTTGGACAAAAAGAACATCCCGCGGGAAGGTTTACCGGACTTGGAACTTCCCCTCTGATAGCGGCTTTAAGCTTCTTCCCTCCTCTTTCCAGGGAGGGGATGGAAGCAAGAAGACCCCGCGTGTATGGATGTAAAGGATCGGAAAAGAGTGATTCTTTATCGGATAATTCAACAATTCTACCCAGATACATTACAGCAACTTTATCACTTACGTGCTTGATAACACCGAGATCGTGAGAAACGAAAAGATATGTAAGCCCCATATCTTCCTTTAAATCCCGAAGAAGATTGATGATCTTGGCCTGTACGGAAAGATCGAGCGCCGCAACCGGTTCATCGGCAATTATAATGTCCGGCTCAACAGCAAGAGCGCGGGCGATTCCAACCCTCTGCCGTTGCCCTCCTGAAAATTCATGCGGATACCTCGACTCAGCCGCGGGGGGGAGCCCAACCTTATCCAGGAGAGAATGAACTCTTGTTCTTACATCCTTCCTTTTTACTATTTTATGTACTTTTATCCCTTCAGCTATTGTGTTGCCGACCGTCATTCTGGGGTTGAGCGATGAATACGGATCCTGAAAGATCATCTGAATCCGGCGCCTTGTTTTCCTGAGATCTCTTCCCTTCAGAGCAAAAAAGTCTATTCCGTCCAAAAACACTTTCCCTGTTGTCGGCTTGATCAGCCTTAAGAGCACCCTCGCTAAAGTGCTTTTCCCGCATCCTGATTCGCCAACCAATCCGAGGCTTTCCCCAGCTTCTATAGATATATCCACTCCATCGACAGCTTTTACAGGCGCCCCGGAACGGGAGAAAAATCCGCTGCCTGGCGAACTGAAATATTTCTTAATTCCATCAGCCTTCAGAATTATCAATTTTCCTCCTTATTATGCAGCCAGCAGCGGGAGAAATGGGAATCTCCCAAATTAAAGAGAGGAGGTTCTTCGTTAAAACACTTTTCGATTCTTTTCCCGCAACGATCGCTGAACCTGCAACCCGGAGGTAATTTCACGGGATCAGGTACACTTCCGGGTATTACCGGTAAACTCTTTCCGGGTATACTGTACCCCGGCATTGAAGCGAGAAGACCTTGAGTGTATGGATGAGAGGGATCCGAAAAAAGCTTCCCTGCCGGAGCTTTCTCTACTATTTTCCCCGCGTACATAACAACAACGGTATCAGCCATCTGAGCAATTACCGCTAAATCATGCGTTATGAGCAAAATCGACATTCCTAATTCTTCACGAAGATCCTGCAGCAACTCAATTATCTGAGCCTGTACGGAAACATCAAGAGCCGTGGTCGGCTCATCAGCTATAAGCAGCTTCGGCTGACAACTAAGCGCCATGGCGATCATCACTCTCTGCCTCATACCTCCACTCATCTGGTGCGGATAATTCTTATATCTTGTTTCCGGGTCAGGAATACGTACCCTGCGGAGCATCTCAATCGCCTCGGTTTTCGAGTCCTTTCTGCCAAGATGCTGATGAAGAACTATAGCTTCGCGGACTTGTTCTCCACAGCTGAAAACAGGGTTAAGACTGGAAAGGGGTTCCTGAAACACTATCGATATCTCATTACCCCGTATTTTTCTCATTTCTTTTTCCGGCAGCTTAAGAATATCGTTTCCCTCCAACTCAATTGAACCTCCGGCTATTTTGCCCGGAGGGTCAGGAACAAGACGCATGATAGAGAGGGCTGTCACACTTTTGCCGCATCCGGATTCTCCAACCAGCCCCAGTGTTTTACCACTTTTTATATTAAAGCTTATTCTATCGACCGCCCTAACCTCTCCCCTGGCCATTCTGAATATTGTTTCAAGATTATTTACTTTCAGCAGCATTTTTCCTACCCGGATTTTCCCTTGAATTATGAATATTTATCTATACATTCTCATACTGGTTAATGGCGATTGAACAGCGGATCCAGTCCGATCGGTCTAAAGAGGCTCCGCCGTTTATAAGCGCCCGCACCTATATAATTTAACTTATCATGAAAAGAATCAACCCTTCTTATGTAAAATGCATTGGATCAAACGCGTCACGCAAACCGTCACCAAGCAGGTTAAATCCAATAACCGTCATTACAATAGCGAGTCCCGGAAAAGTGGAAACCCACCACGCGTTAAGCAGAACATCCCTTCCCTGAAAAACCATCATGCCCCAGCTGGGAGTGGGAGGCGGAACGCCTAACCCAAGAAAACTCAAGGCCGCCTCCGTAAGAATAATCCCCCCGATCCTCAAAGTCGCCGACACAATTATCACAGTCAGAGTATTGGGGATAAGGTGTTTGAAAATAATTCCTTTTCCACTTACCCCAAGTCCCTCCGCTGCCACAATATAATCTTTCTTTTTTATCGACAATACCTGGCCGCGGACCAGTCGGGCGGCTGACATCCAGCCTGTAGCCCCAAGAAGAATAATTATCAACAATATTGATCGAGAAAAAAGGGCTATACATGTCAGAAGTAAGAAAAGCCTGGGAATCGCCATAAGCGCGTCCACAACGCGCATTATTACCGCGTCTACTATTCCGCCGGCGTAACCCGAAACTGCACCGACCAAAGATCCGAGGAATATGGAAAGCGCCACGGCAAGAAACCCTATTGAAAGAGAAACTTGTGATCCATAGAACATTCTTGTCATTACATCACGACCGAACTTGTCAGTACCGAATGGGTGCTCTATGCTTGGCCGCAGGTATCTATCGCCTGGTATATCTCCATGGGCTACGGGATCATATGGGGTAAGAACCGGAGCGAATATTGCCACTAAATAGAGCAGAAGTACTATCACTGCCCCGGCTACGGCAAGATGCCTTTTTCTGAATCTTGCCCAACCCTCAGACCACAACCCGCCTGAACACGGCAGGCTGTTTTTATTTTCCCGGTTCTTTCTTTCTATCATTGGACCGTGCCTTTGCTATTTCCTGAAACTTCGTTTATATCAATTCCTGTTATTATCCTTCCGACCTCTCTGTAACTGTAATCCGAGGATCAAGAAGGGCATACCCTATATCAGCCATAAGATTCCCCAAAATCACCATAACACCAACTACAAAGTTAACCGCGAGCACTATTGGGTAATCTCTTGCGTAAATCGCATCGACAGCAAGTCTCCCCATGCCGGGCCATGAAAAAATCTTCTCTACCACAACCGCCCCTCCCAGCAGGAAGGGAATACTTAGTCCGATAATTGTAACCACTGGAATAGCGGCATTTCTGAAGGCATGTTTCAGAATAACACTCTTGTTTTCTAGCCCTTTTGCTCTGGCGGTTCTGATGTAGTCCTCCCTCAATACATCCAACATACTTCCCCTCATATACCTGGCCATTCCAGCCGCTGACGCCACCCCAAGCACAAAAGCCGGCATAACAAGATGACGCGCCCTGTCACATAGGAGCTCAAACCAGCCGGCTCCCTGCATACCTATTGACTGCATATGTGATGAAGGAAGAATCCCCAGTTTTAATGAAAAAAGGAATATCAACATCAGGGAAAGCCAGAATGAGGGAATGGAATATAGAAAAAGAGCTATTACAGTATTCACTTTATCAAAAAGGGTGTCTTTTTTGACGGCCGAAAATATGCCCAGGGATATTCCAATCACAATATACAACAGCAGCGCGGCTATAGTCAGACGCAGGGTGTTTGGTATCGCTTCAAAAATAATATCACGTACAGGCCTGTTGTAATGAATGGAAAAACCAAAATCGCCCCTTATGAAACTCGCGACCCATTTTATATACTGCTCGCCAACAGGCTTGTCCAAACCAAATTTGACGCGCATCATTTCAACTGTTTCAGGAGAAATCCCTGTGCGATTATAATACTTCGCCATGGGATCACCGGGAGCGAAATGAAGCAGGAAAAAGGTTATTGTGAGAACAAGAAAAATCAACAAACCCGATTGCATTAACCTTTTAATAATAAATCTTCTCATAATCCCTTTTTATCCCTCCGGGCACTAGTGAAATTCGGTCGATTTCTTAAGCGCCGCCGCGCTGATATCAGATCTATCCCGGCGGGATAAACTCAAATCTTCAAATTCCACCCCGAATTTGCCGGCAAAAGCCTCCTTTATGACTTCCGCGCATTTCCTATATCCAGGATTTACACCTGTTTCTTCAAAAATGCTTGTTACATACCGATCAAGATTTCCCCAGTCCCCCTTAAGATATTTCGAAATCTTCTTTGATCCCGCCCCCAGCAGGATAGATCCATGCTGAATAAAAACCGGTCCGGAACTGCGCTGCGCGCTTGCGACAATCTTCCTGCCACCCGCGGTAATTTCATGCCGACTTACTGAAACCAGACATGGGGAACTACTTTTTTTGTCTCCGGATTCTTTTTCACCTCTTGATATTCGCGCTTTTACACCCAGAGTGCCAAGAGCTTCTGTTAAGGTTTCAGAAACAACCATATATCTTTCCTGAATCCCTGATTTGAAAATCCCTCCTTCTATAGAAGCCGCGATGCAGTAAGTAATTTCCTCATCGTGAAGAAGGGCTCGTCCACCCGTTATCCGGCGGACAAGAGATACCTGGTCATGGCGCAGAGCATCGATATCAAGAATTTTGTCGGGGTCCTGATGAAACCCAATACTAACCGCGGGAGGATTAAATGAATACACCCGTAGGATTGCTTCGATATCCGTGTGTTGAACTCTATTTAGAATAAACTCATCAGCCGCCATATTCTCGGCGCCGTCCCCCTGTCCATCATCAAGAAACAACCATCGCAACATTTAATTGAATCCATTCATATTGATAATCTATTTCCTCTCATGCCAACGGAAATCGGGATTTCTAGCGGCGTAAGCTTCATCTAGTCTCCGGACTGGCGTACTAACGGGAGCTTCATGAAGAAGGTCCGGATTGTTTGCCGCTTCATACGATATCTTTTCCATAATCTCGGCGAAGCTGTCAAGTGTCTCTTTCTTTTCCGTTTCAACCGGCTCTATCATCAGGGCTTCCTTCACAATTAACGGAAAATAGACTGTGGGGGCATGTACTCCATAGTCAAGAAGACGTTTCGCCACATCCAGCGTACTGACGCCATGCTCCTTCAGATTCACCGCGGACGCTACAAACTCATGCATGCACGGCCCGGGATACTTGACATCGTAGAATCTTCCCACCAATTCCATTAGATAATTAGCATTTATAATCGCGTTTTCAGAAACTTCTCTTAGCCCTTCGGCGCCTAGCCTGCAAATATAAGCATACGCCTTTACAAAAACATTGAAGTTTCCGAAATATGAATGTACTTTCCCAATTGATTTTTCCGAACCCCATGAGAACTCAAAGTTGTCCATCTTCTTTACTACCCCGGGTATCGGCAGAAAAGCGGAAAGATGCTCGCGTACACCAACAGGCCCCGAGCCGGGACCACCGCCACCATGAGGTGTGGAAAATGTCTTATGGAGATTGAGATGCATAATATCAATCCCGATTTTACCCGGTTGTACTATACCCATAAGAGCGTTCATATTGGCTCCATCCATATATATAAGGACGCCCGCATCATGTGCTATCTTAACAATCTTTCCGATATCCCTCTCAAATAATCCGAGAGTATTCGGCAGCGTGAGCATAAGAACCGCAGTTTCACTGCTGATAATTTCTTTTAAATCAGCGGGGTTAATCATCCCCCTTTCGTCTGACTTAAGAGTTACAGGCGTAAACCCGCAGGTCGATACACTTGCCGGATTGGTTCCATGAGCGGAATCAGGTACGATAACAAACTTTCTATCTTCTCCTCTTTCACGGAAATAATCACGGGCAATCATTATTCCCGTCAGCTCTCCATGAGCGCCGGCTGCAGGTTGAAGGGTAAAGGAATCCATGCCGCATATCTCACACAGAGCCTCTTGAAGATTAAAGATAAGCTCCAGGGCTCCCTGAACATCCGCTTCATCCTGAGCGGGATGTAGGCCGCAAAAGGAGTTATCGCGGGCAATCTCCTCATTAACGACCGGGTTATATTTCATGGTACAGCTCCCAAGGGGATATATCCCCTTGTCAATATGATAATTTTTTGAAGCAAGCTCCATATAATGTCTTATCACTCCCTGCTCCGCTATACGCGGCAGGCCCAAAGAAGATTTTCGTTGAATTGGAAGCAGCGCCTCATCAACCGGACAATCATTTTCAGGAATATACTTTCCACTTCTACCATGCAGCCCTTTATCAAAAATCGTCCCGGTCATTTCCCACCTCCAATTCGCAAAACTATATCGCGGTATAGCTGTAGATCCTCTCTGGAACGTTTCTCGGTTACCGCGACAAGCACTGCTGAATCACCTAGCCCGGGAAAATCCTCGCCGAGAGAAATACCGGCAAGCACCCCTCTTTTTCTTGCTTCATTCAGAAACTCGTCGGCCGGAACGGGAAGCTTAAGAACGAATTCCTGAAAAAAATTATCTCCAAAGGGAATGCTGCATCCGGGTAACCCGGATATCATATTATAGAGTGTCCGGGCCTTGGCCGCACTCTGAAGCGCGACTTCTCTAAAACCATCCTCCCCGACAGTAGTCAGGTAAACTGCCGCCGCGAGAGCGCACAACCCTTCATTTGTACAAATATTCGATGTTGCATTCGCTCGCCTTATATGCTGTTCTCTGGTCTGCAAAGTCATCACATAACTCTTGTTACCAATAATATCAACCGTTTCACTCACAAGACGCCCGGGGGATTTTCTGACAAATTCCCTTTTCGTCGCAATAAATCCAAGGAGGGGGCCTCCAAAACTCTGCGGAAGCCCAAGCGATTGACCTTCTCCAACAACGATATCAGAATCATACTCTCCCGGGGGGGTCAACACCGCAAGAGATACAGGATCAACATAGGAAATAAGAAGCGCTCCGGATTCACGCACGATTGCCGAAATTTCTTCGGCCTCTTCTATTACCCCGAAATAATTTGGCTGGACTAAAACTACAGCGGCTGTTTCCGAATCGAGTTTTTCCTTCAGTTCTTTAACGTCCAGAGTGCCCTCTTCTGTGAAAGGGATATACTCTATTATTATGTTTTTTCCGGCAACGTATGTCCGCAACACATCTTTCATCCTTTTTGGAATAGCGGCGGGCACAAGCGCTTTGTTTTTACGCTTTATCGAACATGCCATTAATATGGATTCGGCCAGGGCGGTTGCGCCGTCATAAAGAGAGGCATTGGCTACTTCCATCGAAGTCAATCCACATATCATACTTTGATATTCATAAATCGACTGTAGAGTGCCCTGGCTTACTTCTGCCTGATAGGGTGTATATGAAGTATAAAACTCACTTCTTGAAAGGACATATCGAACGGTCGCGGGGATAATATGATCATAAATTCCGCCGCCGAGAAAACTCTTCATCGAAGAAGCCGGATTATTCCCGGCCGCTAACCGTTCAAATCTACCCACAACTTCAGCTTCACTCATCGGCTCCGGGAGCTTTAATTTTCCCTTAACTCGAAACTCTGAAGATACCGGTTCAAGAAGTTCATCAAGGGATGATACTCCTATCGTTTTTAGCATCTCTTTTCTGTCTTGATTGGTATTCTGAATATAACTCATCTGTTGCCCTTCTTTAATCCTGATGCCACGCATCCAGATTCGATCCTATATGTTGGAGTTACTCCTCTCCAAGAAAATCATTGTATTCCTCATAGCTGAACAAAACATCAAGTTCAGAAGAGTTATCCATTTTTATCTTCATAAACCATCCTTCTTTATAGGGATCTTTGTTAACAATTTCCGGGTTGTCCATTACTTCTTCATTAATTTCAATTATCTCTCCCGTAACAGGCGAAAAGAGCTCAGCGACAGTCTTTACCGCCTCAATAGTCCCCACCGGGTCCATTTGCTTTACTTTTTTACCAACCTCAGGTAATTCAATAAATACAATATCCCCGAGCTCCCCGGCCGCATATTCGCTGATACCTATCGTCACTACATCACCGTCAATGGATACCCATTCATGTTCCTTGGTAAAAAGGCATTCTTCAATCTCCATCGCGCACCTTCCTTTCCATAAAGTACTAATCCTTTACTCTACCCTTGTAAAAGGGGAACTTAATTCTTTTCGCGCCTAGTTTTCTGCCTCTGATTTCTATCTTAAAATCCTTAATATTTTTCGGAACAGATCGCTTAATCAACGCAATAGCAAGAGGTTTGCGAAAGGTGGGTGAATAATTACCTGATGTTACATACCCAACCTCTTCTCCATCCTGAAAAACCTTGAATCCCGTTCTTGGAATTCCACGTTCTGTAAGTTCAAGGCCTATCAGCTTGCGCGCCGGCCTGTTTTCCTTTTCCTCCGCTAAAGCGCTCCTACCTATAAAGTCGCCTTTATCAAATTTTACAGTCCAGGAAAGACGCGCTTCAAGCGGAGAAATATCTTCTCCAAGTTCATTTCCATAAAGGCAAAATCCCGATTCAAATCTCAGCGTATCTCTAGCCCCAAGTCCGATCGGAGCTACGCCAAGTTTTTCACCGGCGTTTTCCAGATTATTCCAGATATCTTTGACCTGACCTGGGGGGACATAGATTTCAAAACCGGATTCTCCGGTATATCCCGTTCTTGAAAAAATAATCTCCTTGCCATCCTTTTCAAAAGAAAAAAACCTGTAGTAATCCAGATTTTTCACTTTATCCTCAGAGCCTCGGCAGATACCGCTCTCGATAATAAGCCGGCGGGAGCGCGGCCCCTGAATTGCTATCTGCGCGGTTTCCTCTGAAAGGTTGTTAACCTCCACATCTTCCCACTGGACATCCGAGAGATGCCGAAAGATCTTTTCATAATTAGCTGCATTGGAAACTATTAAAATTCTTGAAGGTGAAAATTTATACACAAGCAGGTCGTCAAGCACATATCCGTCATTATTACAGCAAACAGTATAGCATATCTGTCCGTCATCGAGTGAACCAACATTATTGGTTACCACATAATCTGCAAACTCAGCTGCCCTGTCACCCGTAATTTCTATCTCTCCCATATGGCTGACATCAAAAAGTCCCACCTTCCCCCGAACCCTGTTATGTTCCGCTACAATTCCTTCAAAAGAAACGGGCATAAGAAACCCGGCAAAGTCCACCATCCTGCCGCCATTATTAACATGTGTATTATACAAAGCTGTTTTCTTACTCATTGACCGCCCCTTTTTAAAGTTCAAAATTAACATAAACCATCAACCCTACTTAACACAATCATTCTTCAAGCCGGGTTGCTGTATTTTTTCAACATTTTCCCCGTATGGGAAGCGGAACATTTAAGAATATCAGCCGGAGCTCCACTGAAAACAACTTCCCCGCCAAGCAACCCTCCCTCGGGTCCAAGGTCAATTATATGATCAGCGTGTCGGATAATATCCGGGTTATGTTCTATTACAATCACCGTATTTCCCTGGTCAACCAGTTTATTGAGTACTTTCATAAGCAATTTAACATCTTCAAAATGAAGGCCTGTACTTGGCTCATCCAGAAAATAAAGTGTTCTGCCCGTACTCTTCTTTGAGAGTTCAGAGGCTAGTTTCACCCGCTGGGCTTCTCCCCCCGAGAGCGTTGTCGCCGGCTGCCCAAGACGAATATACCCAAGTCCAACATTTTTTAATACCCTTAATTTTCCTCTTATCGCTGGGACATTCTCAAAGAAATTTTCCGCTTCATCAACCGTCATCTCAAGAACCTCAGCGATATTCCGATTTTTGTAAGTAACTTCCATCGTTTCGCGGTTGTATCGTTTCCCTCCGCACTCCTTGCAATGCACATAAACATCAGGCAGAAAATGCATCTCAACCTTGATCATTCCCTGTCCACGACAGGCTTCACACCTGCCTCCCCTGACATTGAAACTAAATCTTCCCGCCTTGTAACCTCTCATCCTCGATATTGGTAATTCTGAATATATTTCCCTTGTCGGGGTAAATATCCCCGTATAAGTAGCCGGATTAGAACGGGGAGTCCGCCCTATAGGTGATTGATCGATATTGATTACCTTATCAATATGTTCAACCCCCTCAATGCGGTCGTGTTCTCCGGGCAAAATGGAGGCGTTGTAAAATAGGCGGCGAAGAGCCGTATAGAGAATATCACCAACCATTGTGCTCTTACCGGAACCGGAGACTCCCGTTACGCATATCAGCTTTCCAAGCGGAAACTCCGCATCTATATTTTTAAGATTATTTTCCCTGCCTCCCCTTAGCACGAGTTTATTTCCCGTTCCCCTCTCACAACCTCTTTTAAGATTGAAGGATTGCTCAAGGGCAAGATACCTCCCCGTCAGACTTTCGGGATTTGCCATAATATCATTCTTGTTTCCGACCGCGATAAGCTCACCACCCATTTCTCCAGCTCCAGGGCCAAGGTCAATTATATAATCCGCCTCCAATATTGTTTCACGATCATGCTCAATAACAACAACCGTATTGCCGGCATCTCTCAACTTCTTCAGAGTAGAAATCAGTCTTGCATTATCTCTCTGATGAAGCCCTATAGTCGGTTCATCAAGGATATACAACACACCCACAAGCTTCGTCCCTATCTGGGTCGCCAGCCGAATCCGCTGAGCCTCACCCCCGGCAAGGGTCCGGGCCGAACGGTCGAGCGTAAGGTAATTAAGCCCCACATTCATGAGAAACCGGAGCCTGTCCGTTATCTCTTTCAAGAGAGGTCTGGCGATAATCTTTTTGTTGCCTTCAAACTGGAGAGAATTCATAAATTCAAGTGATTCTTCAACTGTCATCGAGCTAACAGCGGCGATTGTTTTTCCTCTTATCAGGACAGACAAAGATTCATTTCTGAGTCTTGTTCCTCTACACTTCGGACAACTTTCCATAGTCATATAATTTTCACACCAGCGGCGTACCACTTCCGAAACCGTTTGATGATATCTTCTTCTCAAATTCGGAATCACACCTTCCCACTGAGTAACATATTCACCATATCCCTTTTTGAAATCATATTTAACCACAAGCTCTTTATCAGAACCAAAAATAATAATTTTCCTGATCGCTTCAGATAAATTCTCAAATGGTATATCCAGCGAAAAATTGTTCTCATCGGCAAGAGCCCTCAACCTTTGACCAAACCAGTTCTCTTTAAGAATACCCACCGGGGCGAGAGCGCCTTCTTTAATATTTAAGGTCGGATCAGGAACAACAAGTTCGATGGAGAAATCCACTGTTGTCCCCAGGCCGTTGCATTCCGGGCAGGCTCCATAGGGTGAATTAAAAGAAAATAGTCGCGGCGATACCTCCCCGAGGCTAATATTACAATAAGGGCAGGAATGTTCCAGGCTGAAAAGCTGCTCTCTATCCTTTCCAATTCCTGCGAGTATAATCCCGCCGCTCTCCTTTACAGCGGTCTCCACGGAATCGGTCAGACGTTCCCGGATACCATCTCGTATCGTAAGTCTATCAACAATTATTTCAATATCATGTTTTATATTTTTATTGATCCGTATCTCTTCATCAAGGGGGAAAATTTCTCCATCAACACGCACCCTTGTAAAACCATCACGGGAAAGCCGTTCAAGCATGGCGCGGTGCGCACCCTTCCTGCCCCTTATGATCGGCGACATCAGGACAAGCCTTGTTCCCTTTTCCTCCCTGGAAAGGATATCCACAACCTGTGATACGGACTGTTTCGATATCTCCCTGCCGCATGACGGACAGTGGGCCGTACCAGCTCTGGCGAAAAGAACTCTCAAGTAATCATAAATTTCAGTTGCCGTACCTACAGTTGACCTCGGACTACGGGAAGTTGTTCTTTGATCGATGGAAATAGCCGGCGAAAGGCCTTCAATACTATCAACGTCGGGCTTTTCCATCTGCTCAAGAAACTGCCGCGCGTAACTGGAAAGCGATTCAACATAACGCCTCTGACCTTCGGCGTATATTGTGTCAAAAGCGAGAGATGACTTTCCGGAACCACTGAGGCCTGTTATTACAACCAGCTTGCCGCGTGGAATTGTAACGGTGATATTCTTCAGGTTATGTTCTCTCGCTCCCCTGACGATGAGATAATCGTAAGCCTTTTTCGAATCTGTATTGTCGGTTTTACTCAATTTCTTTCTGCCCATTTTTATCGCTTTGCTGCTTGTTTTTTTCATTCTGAATTTGCGTTAGTGCCCCGGCGGCAATCTTGCCCCAGTCTGAATTCTTTCCATGAGAAGATATTATATCCCCGTATATTCTTGCCGCTTCATCATATCTTTCCAGTTTCGCGTAACACCCGGCCGCTTCAAGTTCTGAAGTAACTCCCCACATCCCGCCTGTTCTAAGATAAGGTACACGCAGAAATTCCCTTATGGCTTCTCTGTATTTCCCTATATTCTTAAGGCTGATACCCGCCCAGTAATGCGCTCTACCCAATTCCTTCTCATTTACGGCAATCGCCGGTATCCTGCTATAAACATCATAAGCCAATCGGTAACGACCGGCCTGACTGTAGGAAAACCCCAACTTGAATAGCAACTCAACAATATCGACATCGGCGGGATGTTTTTCAATAATCTCTTCCCATGTGGAAGAAGCCTTTTCCCAATTCTCCATCTTCTGGTATATCCTGGCAAGATTCTTCAGTGCCTTTAGCGAAAGCTCCGAGTTGGAACACACCTCGGAGGCCAGCGTAAAATTTCTCGCCGCGAGATTCAATTTTTCCATTTTCAGCTCCGCGGATGCCAGCTTAAAGTATGCCATACACACGATGGGAGAATGAGGCGATCCGGCAAGAAAGAGATTGAGTTTCTCTTCTGCTTCTAAATAACCTCCGCCTTCGATGTCACAGAGGGCCAGGTAGTAAAGAGCTGTTTTCGCGTACTCCGTTTCTTTGAATCTGTCTGTAATATAATCAAGGGTTTTCCGGGCGTTCTCCGGATCTTTGTTATTAATAAAGATCATTCCTTTCTCGAGAAGGACAGAAGCTACCCCCTCTGAATCGGGGCAAAGCTCCCATAATTTTTCAAGATCTTTCTCACCCTTCCCATACTTGCCAAGTCTGTAGCGAGTTTTTGCTCTCCCTTTAAGTATTCGGCATGTATCGGATTCGGCAAGAGCAAGAGCGCCGGAAAAAGATTCTTCAGCCTCTATCATATCTCCCGTTTTTTCAAGAAGTTCAGCTAATAGAGTGAGATTAGCTGCGGTTTTCTCCAAAGACACAAGTTCTGTATATGCCCGCTTCGCCTTGTCAAATTGCATCTCTGAATGATATCTTTTGCCCATTTTGCCCAGAAGTTTTACCCGCAAATCGCTGTCAATATTCTCTCTATCAAGAAGCGCGCGGAATATTGAATCAGCTCTTTCAGTCTTTCTTATTCTGTCTAAAGTTAATCCTCTTCTGAATTCAGCGACATCAGACAATGAACTTACCGGGAATAAACGGGGGAAAATCTCGTATTCCTTTTCAGCCTCCTCATAGCGTTTCATGAAAAAATAGCAGTCGCCCCTTCGAAGATATGAGTTCTCGGCAAGTCCTCCGCCGGGATTCATCTTAAGACAACAATTATAAGCGTCAATTGCTTTTTGATATTCCTTAAGGCTGATCCGTATCTCTCCAAGGTCATAACATACGCGAGCTCGTGCCGGCCCTGAAGAATCATAGGAAAGATATTCCGTAAAGAGTTCAGAGGCCCTTTTATAGTTACCCGTACCCCTGTATAAGTAGCCTTTCTTCTTTACAGCATCGTATTTTATATTATCGGGGGGTGAACCAATGAGTATCTCTTCGCATACTTTCATTGTACTGTCCACAGCCCATTTCTCGCCCGAAAGGGCCGCCTCGTAAAGAAAATCGGCTTTTTGTTTTAATGCCCACCATCTATTACTGCCGGCCCCGTAATATTTTAAAAATTCGTCAAGCCTCTGAATACGCGTATCGAGAGTCCACTTTTCAAATTTGCAGTCAAGATAGGCCTTATGGGCTTCTTCACCCCACCTGGTACTATTAAAATTGCGGGCGACATCGAGCCAGAGAGAAGATGCTTTGTTGTGGTATTCTTCGTTTTTATTATCCTTCAACACGGAGATTCTATATTTACTTAGATAGGCCTTTCCCAGATAAAATCTTGCTTTACCCCCCATATCCTCTGAAAGCTCCCCTGAAAGAGCCTTTTCAATAAGTTCGATAGCGGTATCAAAATCCCGCGCGTCTTCATAAAAAACAATCCCCGTTTCGAGGAACCTTAAATGTTTCTTCTTATCACTCGATGCAATACTCTTCAGCTTCCCCGCAAGATTTTTGTCCCACTGTTTTTTTAATCCCAGTAGCTCAAGACGCTTTTTAGCTTCCGGGCTGTAATCCCCACCGGGGAATTCGCCAAGGAGCCTTGAATAATGCAGAACAGCAGCTTCATAATTGCCAGCCAGTTCTCTCAGCCGCGCGGCTTTGAACAATGCCTTTTGTTTTGTTTCGCCGTCCGCCCAGACGGCGGCCTCTTCAAGACAACGGACAGCAGAAAGTGTATCCGCCAAATCATCTGAATATATCCCCGCTAGTTTAACAAGAATCTCACCCGGTTGATTCGTTAAACCATCTTCCGCTTTACTCGTTAAACCATTTTCCGCGAGAACCAGATTATAATAACGGATCGCTTTTCGCTTAAGCCCCGCAGCAAAATTAAGGTCAGCCGTGAGAAGAAGCACTTCAGAGGAATAGGAGGTTTCAGGAAACATCTTTTTCATGCTTTCGAGCTGCCTTAAGGCTTTTCCAATTTGCCCTTCCCGCCACAGCAGTTTCGCGGACTTAACATAGGTCCATCCCGTAGAGTCCCCTTCCGCGAATTCTTTTCTGTAGTCATCTATAAGCGAAAGGGATTTCCTTGTATCGTCTATTTTCGAAGCTGCTCCTATGGCAATTATATAAATACCATCTCTTCTATTTGCCTTCTTGAAATTTTCGATATATATCTCAGACTCTGAAAGCGCGGACTTGTAATCTTCCCCTTGAAGATAGATATCTATTAGATTAAAGCGGGCCTTCTCCTTTATGGCAACTTCTTCATAATCGTCAATGACCTTTCTGAAATATCGTTCCGCCTTTTCTGATTCTTCCATATCCACTGCTCTTTCACCGAGCTTTAAGAGAGCAAATCCTGCCAGTGGTGAGTCGGGATAGTTCCGCGCGAGTTTTTCAAAATTGCTGCAGGCTTCAAGCTCCCTGTCCATACTTATCAAAGCGAGAGAAATTGTATAGAGAGCGCGCGCGGCAAAATCTGTATCTTTATATTCAGTAATTAATCTCTTAAGCGCCTTTGCGGCTTCTGCCGCGTTTCCCGCGGAGAGAAGACATTCCCCGGCTTCTAGCAGAGCCCTTTCTACTAAAGGGCAATCCTGATATTCATCAGCGAGAAGGAGAAATTCACTCGCCCCATCCTGATACCTTTCAATCTTTTTATATATATGTCCTCTGTAAAACATCGCCTTACAAATATTATTATCTTCAGGATATGAATTAAGATATGTTTCAAAGCTTTCAAGAGCCTTCTGCGGTTTCCCAGCCTGCATCCAGGATTCGCCAGCGGAGAAAAGGGCTTTGGGATGCAGAGTGCTGACGGGATATTTATCGCAGAAGCGTATATATTCCTCAGCCGCAGCTATATACATTCTGTCCCTGCGTAGTTTCTCGGCAAATCGAAAATCTTCATTCTCACCGGCATACGCTTTATTGTTATAAGAAATGCTCGAAAAGATTACCGCGACGATCAAACTAAAAATCACAGCACGTGTTTTCAACAGGCTTCCTCCATAAAAAACTAGGGGGATACAAACAAAAAGAATTTGTTAAATTGCCAAATCAAACTATTTAAGTATTGTTAAATTAGCAAATCAAACTATTAAGGTCAACTGCGAAGGAGTGATTCAAAGTTCCCGCAATGTTTTTATGGATTGTTTTGAATTAATAAAGGGACAATTTATTTAAGGTCTTCCTCTACTAATTCACGGGCTGAACAATTCGGAATTTCCTGATAGTTGGATCCGACACAACTCCCCTTCAGCAGATCCTAATTATTTTTGATTTCTTCTCCATTTTCTCCATTTTTTTCTTGACAGGGTTTTGGAGAATATTTCCTCGATTTCAGTATAGGCCGTTAAATATAGCCCGCAATGGCCTATATATTATCATATTGCCGGCTTCTTTATAAGTCTAACCGTTGCAAAACCATTTAGCCCGGAAGCTCCTGTAATATTGCTGTCTGAGCCCTTTTTTGTTTTTAAAAAAGGTGTGTTATAATAGTTAAAAATGAGCAGTAAGTTATTTTTGTGCAAAAGGGTGATATGTGAAAGGGAGGATAGTGATGAATGCTTACGCGCTGAATAATTATTCTGAAAATCTGCCTGGTTATAAGCTTAAAATAATTTCAGGCGGCAACCCTATAAATTG
>DAOWMJ010000067.1 GCA_030643145.1 Candidatus Latescibacterota bacterium
ATAAGCATGGGATCTTTGGTAATATCAATATCATATCGCTTAAATAAAATCCATTTTCCCGGAAATTCTTTTCTTATGGTTCCTTTTCCTTTTAAAATATCTATCATTGGAGAATCGAGCCAAACACCGTATTTACCGGTCGGAATTGGCACCCCTTTGCCTACTTCCTTACATTCCCTAATTATCGTGGATGCTTCCACGTCACGGGGTTCGCGTTCGTAAACAAACTGTTCTCCGTCAATATTAACTATGTTAGCTCCCGCTCCTCTGAATTTCTCGGTTATCAGCAAGCCTTCAGCCTGTTCAGGAAAGACAGCACCGGTCGGGTGATACTGCACAGTGTGCAAGAAATTTAAGGAAACTCCAGCCCGATACGCCATTATCAGGCCATCCGCGGTCGCACCATAATGATTAGTCGTCATGAAGTTCTGCATATGAAGGCGGCCCGAACCTCCTGTAGCCATAATAGTAGCTTTAGCTTTGACAATTATATATTCTTCTGTTTCAAGATTATAAAGTACAGCTCCCGCGCAATGCCCTTTTTCATTTACTATCAGTTCTACCGCCGGAGAAAACTCAAGCACTCTGATATCATCTTTATGATTTCTGGCCTCATCCCTGATTGTCCGCATTATTTCCGCGCCGGTAATATCGCCGGCATAATGCATTCGCTTTCTTGAAGTACCGCCGCCATGCATTGTTTTTAATCTTCCGTCGTCAAATTTGCTGAACATAGTGCCCAGGCTTTCCAGCCATTTCAGGGCGAGAGGAGCATCGTTGACCAGGGTTTCAACCAGCTCGGGTACATTTGTGAAATGGCCGCCTCCCATAGCGTCAAGGTAGTGATAATAGGGTGAATCCTTCCTGTTCTTTGTCGCGGCCTGAATACCGCCCTCAGCCATCATGGTATTGGCGTCACCATGTCTGAGCTTGGTTGCCAGAATTACTTTCGCTCCATTTTCCCTTGCCATAAGCGCTGCTGAAGTCCCAGCTCCGCCTCCGCCAATTATTAGAATGTCTATCTCGTAATCCGGATTGGACAAATCCAGAATATCGGGCGAAACCCTGCTTTTAGCATGCAGCAGGTCAACTATTTCATTTGATATTCTATACCCTTTGCTCGGGCCGACTCTAATTTCCGATCTTCCCTCATCTTTAAAATCCGGATGGTATTTAAGGATATCCTCTCTTTCCTTAAGAGATTGAGCCGGGAATTCTTCTCCTCTTTTCTTTCTTTCAACTCTCTCGGGTCTAGTTTTTTCAACCCTTTTTATCAACTTTCTTAATTCAGGTGTATATGGCATAATCAAATCTCCATCAGAATCGTGTAAAAATTATTCCGTAATTAAATAGTCTTTATTTTCAGGTTCCCACTCTTCCGGGCCAAATTGAGGTTCTGTTTCTCTCGCGCTGTATATTTCTTTCAACTTGTCAATATCCATCTTCTTGAGTTTCTTAACCCCTTTATCAAATTTCTTTTGCTTAACATTTTCCACGGCATCCTCCAAATGTTTCGCTCTTTTTGCAATATGTCTTCCATAGAGCCTTCTGGTCAGTATTCCAATATTATACTGAACTTCTTCAGAGGGACAACGCACCGTGCACAATCCGCACATTACACAATCAAAAGACAATTCGGCGGCGCCGGCAATATCACCGCGTATAGCTCTGGATATATACTCCATTACATCAATATCCATCGGGCAGCTTCGGGTGCAGGTCCCACACCCTACGCATTTAAATATTTCCGGATAAAGAGCCCATACGGTAGATCCGGTAGGTTCCAATTCCTCAATATCGTATACCGCTTTATTTGCCGGAAAGAAGGGGATCTGTGAAATATACATATTAGGTTTTACAACAGTTTGACATGCCAGTCCGACCTCAATCCGATATGAGTCGGGAAAACGGTACACGGTACCGCACGCGCCGCAGATACCGCCACGGCACCCACATCCACGGACAAGCTGATAACCCGCGTATTCAAAGGCTTTCTGAATTGTAAGAGTCGCCGGGACATCATGCTTTTTCCCCATGATAAAAATTGGAACCATCTCCAGCGTTGTTTCAGATTGCTTTTTGTTTTTTTTCTTTGAATCAGAATTATTACTCATAACTCAACTTCCCGTTCTTTTGGCGCCGTGTTCCTTTTCCTTAATCTATCTTGTTTTCCAATCTACCCTATAAAATCATTCACAATAACAGCCTTAAAAACGTATCATTTTTTTAATATTGCTGACAACATAGAAAATATTTGATTATCGGTCTGATTACGTTTCTGCGCCGCGCCGGACGGACAGGCGGCCGCGCAGGCACCGCACCCCTCACATAACACTTCGTTAACTATTACAATGCCTTTTTCACTATCAAGTTCTCTGGCATCATAAGGACACACATTAACACAAATCTCACACCCGCTGCAAAGTTCCTCATTAACCGGGACAATCGCGGGGTCATGCTGGAGTTTTTCCTGAGCAAACAAAGTGCCGACTTTAGCCGCGGCGGCTGAAGCCTGTGCCACTGCATCCGGGATATCTTTTGGCCCATTAGCGCATCCAGCCAGGTAAAATCCTACGTTAATACTTTCCACCGGTTTCAACTTGGGATGAGCCTCAGCCAGCCATCCATCAGTATCCGCTGATATATTTAATTTTCTAAGAAGTTCTTCAGTCCCCTCTTTCTTTTCCATGGCCATGGCCAATACAACCATATCCGCTTCCATTTCAACTTTCCTGCCTGTCAGCGTATCTGAGCCGTGAACAATAATCTTGTCTCCCTCTTGATATACCTTTGATACCTTGCCTCTCAAATAAAGCACATTCCCCTCTTCAACTGTTCTTTGATAAAATTCCTCAAATCTTTTTCCGCCAGTACGAACATCTATGTAAAAAACTGTCGCCTGCCCATCAGGCACATGATGTTTGTACAACATGGCGTGTTTGGCGGTATACATACAGCATATTCGTGAACAGTATGATTTATGGTTTTCCGGATCTCTCGAACCGCAGCATTGTATGAAGACGATACTCTTGGGAACCTTACCGTCGGAAGGCCTGCGAACCTCGCCTCCGGTAGGTCCTGACGCTGATAGTATTCGCTCAAATTCAAGTCCATCCACAACATCTTCGTACTTTTCTCCCCCAAACTCCCCCAAAGATTTCATTGAATAAAGATCATAACCGGTGCATACGGTAATAGCCCCTACCTTCTCTTCAATAATCTCTTCTTTCTGATCAAAATCTATAGCATTAACTTCACACGCGTCTTTACAAGCGCTACAGCGAATAGGCCACAGGCCAAGACAACTATCAATATCCAGCGTATATGTTCCGGGAATAGCCTGCGGGAATGGAAGATAGATGGCTTTCCTGTATGAAAGGCCGAGATTAAAATCGTCCGGAACAATCTCCGGGCAGACCACTTCACAATCACCGCACATTGTACATGCTACTTCATCGACATAACGCGGTTTCTTTTTTATTCGAACAGTGAAATTTCCCACAAACCCTGATATGGACTCTACCTCGTGATAGGTCATTAATTTAATATTTGGATGCCGGGAGACTTCTACCATCTTTGGCGTCATAATACACTGGGAACAATCCAATGTAGGGAAAGTCTCGGACAGTTGAATCATATGGCCGCCGATGGAGGCTTCTTTCTCCACCAGGAGCACTTCGTAACCTTGATCGGCAATATCTAAAGCCGCTTGAATTCCGCTTATCCCCGCTCCAATTACCATTGCCCTGCGTGTAACATCAACTTCTATCGGTTCCAGGTTCTTATTATAACGAATCTTTTCAACTAAAGATCTAACAATTCTAATCGCCTTCAGGGTTGCTTCTTCCCTATCAGTATGAACCCAGCTGACCTGCTCGCGAATATTTGCTATTTCAACCTGAAAAGGACTTAACCCGGCGAGCTTTGCGGCATTCTGAAAGGTAATTTCGTGAAGTGTAGGAGAACAACAGGCAACAATTACCGCATCCAGTTTTTCTTCTATTACTTTATCCAGGATAACCTGCTGCCCGGGATCGGAACACATATATATGTAATCGGTAGAAAACGCTACTCCCGGATAGGCTCCCATCTCTTCAGCCACGCGCTTCACATCAACCATTGCCGCGATATTAACCCCGCAGTGACAAACAAAAACGCCTATTCTCTTTTTCTTTCCATGACTGTTCATATCTCAACCCCGGATTTATCAATTCCAAGAACGGAACGAGGGTCACAAAAATGCTGATCCAATCCCAGAATTTCTTCGTCGACTCCCAAAGCCCACGCGAGCAGCTGAGTGAAGAAAAGAACCGGCATTTCATGAAACTCCGGAAATTTTTCCTTAATTCTATCCTGCCTGCGGTCTAAATTGTAGTAGCAGAGCGGGCAACTTAATGCTAAAACATCAGCTCCATTCAATTTAGCTGAGCGAAGTACATTATATGAAGCTTCCGATGCCGCGTCAGGCATAGATAATGAAAGATACGACCCGCAGCATTCCTGCTTAAAAGGAAAATCGATAACTTCACAACCGATATTTTCAAGAAATTCTTCAAAGATCGATGGATCATCAGGCTTATCAATCCCGATTTTTCCTTTTGGCCGGAGGAGACGGCATCCATAATAGGGAACAACTTTTACTTTGCCGAGATCACGTTTAATAAGAGCCCGTATTTTTTCATAGCCGACCTCATCACGAATAAACTCAAGTAAATGAAGAACGCTTACATCTCCGTTGTATTCCGGAAAACCTGTCGTTTTGTCCCCTGTAACCCGATCGATTGTAATATCATCTTTCAGAAAGGCGTTTATCCTCTTGTGTTTGAGCGGATCTGTCACCATAGCTTCATTGGCCCGTTTCAAAACATTGAAACAGAAAGAACATACCGTAAAAACCTTGTTTCCTCCCTCTAACTTGACTTGCCGGAGGATCCGAACCGGAGCCGCGAGCCCAACAATCTTTTCCTCCGTTAGGGGAAATTCAGCTCCGCAGCAGGTCCAGTTTTCCGGTTCTATTAATTCATATCCCAACAGATCCATTACAGCATAGGTGGTATCGTCCAGGTTGGTAGTCTTTTCCTTTAAAGTACATCCCGGATAGTAATGAAGTTTTGTTTTTTTATTTCCCATATTTATTATCTTTATTTACTGAATTTCCGGTATACAGCAACGAGCGCTTGTTGTGGAAGCTCGTCCGCGAGCTCAGCAGGGATCTCCTGCGGCCCAAAATAATCTTTACCCTTAGGTTCAATAAGATGGCGCACCGCCTCGGCAACATTCGCTATATTTATCCCTTTTGGGCAACGTGACTGACAGGTAAAACATGACGCGCAAAGGAACAGAGCCTTTGAACCGATCAGTTCCTCTTCCCGGCCCATCTGAACCAGACGTATTATTTGATTTGGGAGAATATCCATTTCAAAGACAAATGGACATCCTGATGAACAGTTCCCACACTGATAACAACTGTAGACATTTTCTCCGGAGAGCTCATTAACGCGATCAATAAACTTTTTCTCGTTTTCTTCGAATTTTAGTTTGATCCTCATTGTTGAATCTCCATGTTTTTAGTGAAGTATGCTAACATTTAAAAAAAATCGAGTCAAGGTTTATCTTAAAAATTCCTTTAAGGAAGAAAACGCTATAAATTCTCCAAACATAATCACGCCCATTATACAAGTGCCTATGCTAACTGACGATTTTATTGATCCACCTGTTCCCGATAAGTTTAATAAACTTTAATTTACAAGAATTACTCGATCCGGGTGAAATATTGATTGAATTTCACACCTGATCTAGGGTAGGATATTGCAAAAGCAAGCGCGTTGAAAGGTTTTGTTTTTAGTTTTGCCGCGCCAAACTGGAAATAATCTATGTAATGCAGGATAAGAACCCGCACAAAGGAGGATTAAGATGGAAAGCATAAGTCATAAAATGGCAAGATTCGCCCTGAATCTAAAGTACACTGATATACCTGCCGAGGCGGTCAAGGAAGCTAAACGGTTCATGCTGGATAGCATCGGATGTGGACTGGCCGCAATGAAAAACGAGGATATGCGGCAGGCGTTTGATTATATCAAGAAACTTGGGGGCGCTAAGCAGGCAAGGATCATGGGACATGGGCATTTTACAAATATGCCAAACGCTACTCTGATGAACTCTTTGCTTATCAGGGGAATGGATTACAACGATATTTACTGGGAACAGGACCCATCCCACCCTTCGGATATTATTCCCGCGGCTCTGAGCCCTGGAGAATACCAGGGATGTTCCGGCAAGGAACTTTTAGAAGGTATTCTGATAGCGTATGAACTGGAGATGCGGATGTGTCTTGCCGCTCATCCGGGAGTTCGGGAGGTGGGCTGGCATCACGCGACATTAACACAGTTTGTCAGTCCTGTAGTAGCGGGTAAGATGCTCGGCTTAAGTGAAGAAAAAATCGTAGCGGCAATCGGTATCAGCGGTTCATCACATTCCACATTCGGAGGTGTAGTAGCCGGCGACCTGACTAACATGAAAAACACCGCGGATCCTATGGCGGTGGAAGCCGGCGTCAGGGCCGCAATGCTGGCAGAAACAGGATTTTCCGGACCTGTAAAGGTTTTTGAAGGAAAAGAAGCGCTTTTTGAAGTAATCAGTAATGTGGAATGGAAGAATGATATTCTTACAGACGGGCTCGGCGAAAAGTTCCTCATAACAGACTGTGAGTACAAGGCATTTCCAACGGAAGCACTGACACACCAGCCTGTCACGGCAACGCTCGAACTCATGGCAAACCATAAGATAGAACCAAAGAATGTTGAGAAAATTTTGATTGAGACCACCGCAAGGGGAGCTGATATCCTCTCCGACCCGAGCAAGTACAAACCCAAGACAAAGGAAACAGCGGACCACTCCCTTCCATATTGTATCGCTGTAGCCGTCGCGAAGGGAAATGTTCTCCCCTCTGACTTTGAGACGGAAGCATTGAAGGATCCGCTTGTTCTTGAAACAATTGATAAAATAGAGGTTATCGCCAACGAAGAAATAGACTCGCTCTTTCCCAGGGTCAAGCGCGCAATTTGTATAATTACAACGAGTGATGGAAAAGAGTACAAAAAGCAGGTGGATCACGCTAAGGGGAGCAAACAGAATCCTCTCTCAGACAAAGAGGTAATTTCGAAGTTCAGAGCAAACGCGTCTGAGGCTCTCTCTGATAAGAGAATGGATGAGCTCGTAAAGGCTACATTCGACCTTGAGAATTTCTCGGATATTGGAGGCTATATCGATCTTCTTATTGCTGATAAATAGAAAAAGGTTAGGCTCGATTTCCTGCAACAGGGAGAGGACCCAATTATGAAACTGAAACAGACGTTCAGTGATTTCATGCTCCACCACCAGGAAGGTCACAAACGGAGCTACAACTTTCTTGTGCTCCTCGAAGCAATTCAGACCGCCGCCAAATATATACAGTACTTCTATAAAACTGGTTCATTAAAGAACCTTATGGGCGAAACGGGAATCACTAATGTCCAGGGAGAAAACGTGATGGAGATGGATGATATCGCCAACGCGATCGTCATCCACTACCTTCGGCGCTCAAACCAGGTAATCTATGCCATCACAGAAGAAGAGGCGGATCCGGTGCTGCTCAATGAAGACGGGGGCCGCTACTTTCTCTATTTCGATCCGCTTGACGGATCGAGTAACATCAAACATAACCTTCCCGTCGGTTTCATGTTCGCAGTCGCCAAACGGAACCTGAAAGGACCCGAGGATGGCCACCTGCGCAAGGGATCCGAACTCCGCGCGGCGGGGATTTTCCTCATCCCGACAGGCGTCTTTACACTCGCTCTTGCCGATACCGGCGTTTTCCGTTTTCACCAGGACGAAACAATGACCTATGTCATACCAGAAAACGCAGACCCGCTGCTCATTCCCGAAAACCCGAAGAGCTGGGAACTCTCCTTTAATGCTTCCAACCGAAAAACCTTCTCCACGAAAGTTCAGAACTGGATTGAAAAACATGAATCGAAACACTCCTTCCGCTATATCGGAGCGCTGGCGGGCGACTTTCATCGTCTCCTCTCGAACGGCGGGATGTTCATGTACCCTGCTATCGTCAACCATCCAAAGCCTGGAAAGAACCGGCCCCAGGGCAAACTACGCCTTCTATACGAAGCGAATGTCGCCGCATTTATCGCCAGGGAAGCCGGAGGAATGGCGATTGACGAAAACGGAAACGATATTCTGCAGATTAAGCCCGAATCTCCTCACCAACGCACAGCCCTCTATGTCGGATCCCGGCCGCTTGTCAAAAAGATACAGAAACGGTTGCGGGAAAAGGAATAATTTTTTCCCAGTGTATAACTGAGAAAAAACGGCAATTTGATTTTTACAATATACCTGTTAATTTCACAGCGTAACTATTCCTGTAATATTTGATCAGATAATACCGATTCTATTGAACCAATAAGAACACAAAGACTCGGTAAATTGTACTGTATGGGACAATATTCCCCGTGGGTCACACTTAATGACATTTGTTATAAAGCTCTAACTACCTTAATAACATTCAGATATAAGAGAATATATAAATATCCTGTTTTCGGCATCTATCTCGCATTGTAATAGAAGCAAAAGCATTGTAAAGCAGCTATTTAAAATTGTGTGACACCGGTACTAAACTAAATCAGCCAGAGAAATTATGGATAAATGAAAGGAGAAAAAATGAAAAGGGCACTTTTTTCATTACTAGTGGTAATCTTTTTCTTCGCCGCCGGCTGCGACAGCGGCAGTGACAATCCGGCTACACCTGCTTCCATCGAACAGAATGAAAATATTGTTGATCTTGATTCACCAACCGGGGGATTTACACTTTCGGATGAAAGCCCGGCGTTCGGAGAATCGGAGCTTTATACCTATTCGAGTAAGGAACCCGTATATAACGATGCACTCGAGAATGACCCTGAAATTGTAAGATTGAGGGAACGCCAAGGAATAAAGAAATTCCGTCTTCGCGCTATATGGGGACATCTTGTAAGAAGTTATCAGGACAGCGCTGCCGCTGACTGCTGCGGCCTCGACTGGTCTGGGAGTATGACTTTCAACAATGGAGTTATAATAATTGAAAAACTTATTGCCTTTGACCCTGAAGACTATATCACAAGAAAAACCAAATCAACAATCGAATGGGTCTCTTATACATGTCCGCATATCGACGGGATCCAGGTCCGGTTGATCGCGCCTCCTTCTTCCTTCAAGCCGGATTCACTCAAGGCTGACAGCACTGAAACCTGCGAACCGGTGCTTACAATCAAGACAGGCCCGTTTACAAGATCCTTTACCTTAAAAGAGCTTGAGACCCTTCAACTCATGGAACCGGTAGACAGGTGCGGCAACGGCATTTCAATCAACAGCCAAATCCTTCCTATAGGCTGCCCGCCCGGATTCCTCTTCGGAAAATGGAAAAGTGTTGAGCCTGATACAACCGCACTTGATTCAACCGTCTCGTCTCCCGATACAAC
>DAOWMJ010000059.1 GCA_030643145.1 Candidatus Latescibacterota bacterium
ATAAATGCATTATTGCAATGTATCCCTTGCGGGCCCCGATTATTTTTCTTAATATAGAGATAGTTGTCTGACTTCAAGTTTGTCTCTTTCGTGCGACAGGTGAATTGCGTGGACTCGATTATGGATTTCAGAAGTGAAATAATATTAAACAGCATCGCGGACGGTGTCTTTACTGTTGATCTGGACTGGCGGATAACATACTTAAACAGCGCAGCGGAAAGAATTATCGGAATTTCAAAGGAAGAAGCGGCTGGCAAATTCTGCGCTGAAATCTTTAAGGCCAATGTGTGTGAAAGATCTTGTGTGATGAGAAGGACGATGGAGACAGGGAAATCGATAGTAAATGAAGCGGTAACAATAGTAAGGGCCGACGGGAAACCCTTGAAGCTGACAGTTTCCACTGCCCTTTTAAAGGATGAGGAGGGGAATGTTATAGGCGGCGTTGAAACATTCAGAGATATCTCGACGGAAATTGAACTCAGGAAACATATTGAAAAGAGTTACAGCTTCGAAGATATAATAAGTAAAAATCATAAGATGTGGGAGCTTTTTGATATATTACCCGATATAGCGGAGAGCGACAGCACCGTTCTTATCGAAGGGGAAAGTGGAACGGGCAAGGAGCTGTTCGCGAGAGCCCTTCACAACCTGAGCTACAGGCATGCAAAACCTCTTGTTACGGTAAATTGCGGAGCGTTGCCCGATTCCCTTCTGGAAGCTGAGCTATTCGGGTACAAGGCTGGAGCCTTTACGGACGCGAAAAAAGACAAGCCGGGCAGATTTTCGATGGCCGGGGGGGGGACGATATTTCTCGATGAGATTGGAGATGTATCCCCCGCAATGCAGGCGCGTCTGCTGAGGGTGCTGCAGGAGAGAGTCTATGAACCTCTCGGGTCCACTGAAACCGAAGAAGCGGATGTACGGATTATAGCCGCGACCAACCAGAGTTTGAAAGGGCTTGTAGGTTCCGGAAAGTTCAGGCAGGATCTTTACTACAGGATTGATGTTGTAAGACTGGATATTCCCCCTCTGGCACGGAGGATGGAAGACGTTCCGATTCTTGTACGGCATTTTATCAATATTTTTAACACTCTGAAAAATAAGAATATTCAAGACGTATCTGCCGGGGTTGTGGCTATTCTGATGAGGTATAGTTTTCCCGGTAATGTTCGTGAGCTTGAGAACATAATTGAACATGCTTTTGTTCTCTGCCGGACAGATGTAATAGAAGTGGAGCATCTGCCGCGGTTTTTAAGAGAGGGTAGAGAAAAAGACGAAGTCTTGAAAGCAAATAGCCTGAACGAGCTTCTATCGGCATTTATAAAAGATGCCCTTAGAAGTAATAACTGGAATAGAAAAAAAGCCGCCGAGCAGTTGGGTATGCACGAAACAACCCTGTGGAGAAAGATTAAGAAGTTGAATATCGATCTTCCCCCCGTTGACGGGCGAAGCTCGAAAAAAGACCGGTGAACTGCAACATGATATATTTGCATAACTGCACAGGATGCCATTATGCTAACATAGCATTATTGCAATTGTATCAGTTCCAACCATCTTTTGTGTAATAATTAGCCATTATGTATCAGTAGTAATAACAATAGGATACAGCCTGTTATGCTGTGATGTTGATTTCTGGCATATAAGATGCAATATCATTTGCAGGAGTGAAATTATGTCAAGAACAGCAGTTACAATATGGAATGACAGAATATCTCCGGTTTTTGAATCCGCTGGCAAGATTATTGTTATTGAAACGGCGGAAAACCGTGAGATATCGAGGTCGGAATGGGATTTCCGGGTTCTTCACGGCAGTGATGAAGGTAATGGGCACTATGACAGATTCTTTTCACCGCACTTTGGAGGGGCGCTGGTTTATAAAAAGGTCGAAAAATTAAGAGAGCTTGGTATTGATTTACTTGTTTGCGGGGCTATCTCAAATTTTGCCGCGCGGCTTGTCAACTCCGCCGGTATTGAGATTATCGGGTGGATAAGCGGAAATAAAGAAGAAGTCATCAAGGCATTAAGAGGAAATACGATCGGAAACGCCGATTTTCTTATGCCGGGATGCGGGCGAAGGGGAAGAAGGGGTAGGAGTGGCCCCGGGAGGGGAAGATTACGCCATGGAGGCAATTTCTTTTAAGTAGAAGGAGGCAGTTATGCCAGGAGGAGACAGAAGAGGACCAGGTGGACTTGGACCAATGACAGGCAGGGGCGCTGGATTTTGCGCCGGTTACAATATGCCGGGGTATATGAATCCTGCTGTTGGCGGGGGATTCCGCGGCGGCGGTTTCGGCCGTGGCGGCGGACGTGGCTTCGGACGAGGGTATGGAGCCGGTGGATACAGGGGCGGTTACGGATTCTATGGGGCGGGCTTTCCCGCGGTAATGGGACAAGGTTATTATGGAGCAGATATCGCTCCTCAGTACGTTGTCCCACCAGTGGCGGAGATAACGAAGGATCAGGAAATGGAGTATCTCGGCGGGCAGGCGGATTATTTGAAGCAAAGCCTGGAGAGTATTACTAAGCGTATCAATGAGTTGAAGAAGGGGAAAAGTAAGGGTTAATTGTCAGTGGTTTTTTGAGTTTGGTGTTTTAAAACAAAGGTAAGAAGGAGGCAGTTATGCCAAGGGGAGACAAGACAGGACCGGATGGAGATGGACCTCGTACCGGAAGGGGCTTGGGAGATTGTGGGAAGAGTGGCAGGGGAGGGCGTGGAGTGGGAAGAAGGGAAAGGCCTGGAAGAGGAAAGAACAGAAGATAAATTTGAATATAGGCAATGATTATTATTTACAAGGGTAACGACGGAGAATAGATAACGATAAAATTATAGTGATATACTATCCAACTAGTAAAAAACTCCTTTCCTCTGGAATATGTTGTTGTATAGTGGAGATGTGCCAAGAGTGCAAATATCTTGTTTGCCATTTGAGCCGGTCCTGCCTGAGGGGTATTGCAGAGGTCGGGGGCAGGGGTAAAAAATAAATGAAACAGGAGGAAAAATGAGCGGTGTTCCAGAAGATCCGAAAATCAAAGAGCGAATGAGTGATATCAAGAGCAAGGTGATAGTTCTTTCCGGTAAGGGGGGAGTAGGTAAGAGTACTGTGGCGGTAAATCTCGCGGTATCACTTGCCTCGACCGGCAAAAAAGTAGGCCTGCTGGATATTGATATTCATGGGCCGAGTGTCCCAAAACTTCTCGGTGTAGAGGGAGCGCATCTGGAAGGGAGCAAGGAATCTATCGAGCCGTTGAAGATTGATAATAATCTCAGTGTAATGTCTGTAGCTTTTCTCCTTCGGCAGAGCGATGATGCTGTTATATGGCGCGGCCCGTTGAAGTATAAGATGATCAAACAGTTTCTTTCTGATGTTCACTGGGGTAAACTTGATTATCTGATTGTGGATTCTCCGCCGGGAACAGGCGATGAACCGCTGGCCATTGTCCAACTTCTGGGAAACGCCGATGGCGCTGTAATAGTTACAACTCCGCAGAGTGTAGCAATAGTGGATGTTCGCAAATGTATTACCTTCTGTCGTCAACTGGACCTGCCTGTAATTGGCGTAGTTGAGAATATGAGTTGGTTTATATGTCCGAAGTGTGGAGAACGTACGGAGATATTTAAAACCGGTGGTGGCGAGGTTATGGCCAACGATATGGATATTCCATTTCTTGGTAGCTTGCCCATGGATCCCTCTATTGTTATAGCCAGTGACGAGGGAAAACCTTTCGTAACTTCATATGCTGAAACAGAGACAGCGAAAGCATTTGCAACTATTGTTGCTCCGATATTAAAGCTGAAGGGGAGAAAATAAACTTAAAAGAGGATATGAAGATTAGGTATCCCAGGTTGATTAATAAAGTTTCTGGTGTGCCAGTGATTACTGGAAAATCTTTTTCTTATAGGTTATAGTATCTGAGAGAGTTGTAGTACAAACTGCAAATTGGCTTATCATGAAGGGAATGGAAGAAAATGAAGGATATCAGGAAGCATGGACAGAATACGAAGTGTGTTCACGGTAGTTTTATTCCCAATGAAACGGGTTGTGTGGTAACTCCGATATATCAAACTTCAACATTCTCCTTTAAAGATGTTGATCATGGAGCCAGGCTGTTCAAAGGTGAGGAGGAAGGGTATATTTATACCCGTGTGGGAAACCCGACTATTCAATCGGTAGAGCAAGCGGTGGCTTTACTTGAAAATGGGTATAAGGGTATAGGGTGTGCTACCGGCATGGCCGCGGTCCATCTGGTGTTTGCTTCATTACTTAGCGCGGGCGACCATGTCATAAGCAGCGAAGCCGTATATGGTTCTACGAGCGCTTTATTAAAGACTGTATTCCCCAGATTTGGTGTTAAGGTTAGTTTTGTAGATACCTCTGATCTGGAGGCCGTGAAGGCCGCCGTTACACCTGAGACAAAGCTTATATACGTTGAAACGCCGGCAAACCCGACAATAGTTGTTTCAGACATTGCCGCAATCGCTGATATTGCCCATGAGAATGACGCTAAATTCTGTGTAGATAATACATTTATGAGTCCTATACTTCAAAGACCGCTCGATCTTGGAGCGGATTTGGTTCTGCATTCAATGACTAAATTTCTTAACGGGCACGCTGATGTTGTTGCCGGAATGGTTATTTTAAAAACAGAAGAGGATTATAATCATTTTCGCTCAATGTCTACGGAGTTTGGAGGAACAATAGATCCCTTCAATTCTTTTCTTGTGGCAAGGGGAATCAAAACACTTTCGGTTCGGATAGAACGTCATTGTAAAAACGCCCAGAAGATAGCGGAATATCTGGAATCTCACCCCAAAGTTGAAAAGGTGGTTTTCCCCGGGCTTAAATCACATCCGCAGTATGAACTCCATAAAAAGCAAACAGACGGCCCCGGAGCCCTGATCAGTTTCTTCCTCAAAGGAGGATTGGAATCAGGAAAGATAGTGATGAATTCCGTGAAACTTCACACCCTGGCGGTAAGTCTTGGAGGTGTTGAATCCCTGATTCAACACCCGGCTTCCATGACACATGCCTGTATGTCATCCGAAGAGAGAGAAACCGCGGGTATAGGAGACGGACTGGTAAGAATATCTGTTGGGATCGAGGATGTTGAGGAGTTGATAGCCGATATCGATCAGGCACTTGAAAAGGTATAAAAAATTGGTTATTCAGTAAGGGAAAGTGAAATAAACGATGTTATGGAACCCGGGACAGATTACTTCCAGAGAGATTGAGGAAGCTTCCGCGAGGCGGAAAAACAGAAATAGTATCTACAAAGATATAGGCCATGACCGTAAGGAAGCGGTAAGCTTTATTGTTGATTCCGTAGAACTCTCCGGAAAAAATATTCTTGATATTGGAACGGGGCAGGGGTTTGCCGCTGTCGAAATCGCCAGGAGAGGGATACCGGTTGTGACCGTGGATATCTCGGAAGAAAATTTACACGAGGCTTATCTTAACGCCATGGCTGAATCTGTCGAAGAGTTAATTGAATTCCATCTATTGGATGCCGGCAGGCTTTCTTTCGAAGATGAAAGCTTCGATCTGGTTGTAATGGTAAACGCGCTGCATCACATTGAAGACTTTGAAAAAATCGCCAGTGAGATTTCACGAGTGCTGAGGGTTGGAGGAATCTTTGTCACGGCCGATTTTACTGAAGAGGGATTCGGGATTCTCAATAGTATTATGAAAAGCGAAGGGCGTGAGCATCAAAGGATGAATAGTCAAACTATAAACGACATATCAAAAATTATTCCAAAATTCGGGATGGTGTGCCGTAGTCAGGATATTCGCTTTCATGAGCATGTAATGATAGCGGAGAAGGGCTAACATTCCACAGGGAAAGCCCCGTTTAGCTTGATTCACTAAGCAATCTATTTTATGTTTCAATGTCAATGGCGAATTAGCAGTGGAATTCGAGTGTGAAATCCCCTATAGATATTTTGTCTTTGTTTTTCAACTTTGCCCGATGGATTTCTCTATTATTAATGAATGTACCATGTTTACTGTTCAGGTCTTCGATCCAGCAGGTGGGCCCTGATTTGTAGATTAGCGCGTGTTCTTCTGAAACAAGATTGTGATCAAGGCAGATATCGCAGGTTGTGCTTTTGCCGAGAAGGGTTCTTTTCTTTTTTAGTACCATTTCTAAACCTGAAAAATATCCGTTTGTTATAAGGATTGATTCTTTTCTTTTGCCTCTGAATTTAGTCCTGGCGCCGCTGCTTGAAGCATTCATTCTGGTTGTCATCTTAAGACCTTCCATCAAAATATCAAGGGTAGTTCAATTTCCGGAAGTTAGTTAAAACTGTCTTTTGGCAAATAGTGTTCCATTTTGTACATTTAATTTGGCGCTGGTTATTGTAATGATATATGTTGCACAGAGTTGTCGAGTTTGTGGCATACCGCCCGCGCGGATCAATATTATAAATATGTAATGTCATTTGCATTGCAAATTTGCTGAATTGTAGTAACGGATCCCGGCATTCTGTAGAAGCTATTTCTTGCTTCCGGGGGTACGAAAATTCTTTGGGTCTATATGATGTTTTTTCATCAAATCATGGAGTGTCGGCCTGCTAACATCAAGTTGTTTGGCGGTGGCTGAAACATTTCCGGAGGAACGAATCAGGGCTCCGTTTATAAGCCGTGTTTCTATTTTGTTCTTTGCCTCTTTCAGAGTAATATTTTTATACGCTTTTGCAATGTTTGCGAGATCATCCGGTGTTTTAAGTGATTCCGCACTGTCGTCACCCGGTTTAGCGGGGATAATATCCAGATCTTTCTCAAGGATAGTAGTGCCGGAAGACATAATTACTCCTCGTTTTATTCTGTTTTCCAGTTCGCGGATATTTCCGGGCCACTTGTATGTATATAGAACCTTTCTGGCGGATTGGCTGAATCCCCTGATATTTTTACTGAATTCATTATTGTAATAATCGACAAAGTATTTAGCTAAAAGCAGAATGTCATCTTCCCTTTCTCTAAGAGGTGGGAGATGAATATTTAGCGTGTTTATTCTGTAGAATAGATCTTTACGAAATTCTTTTTTTTCCAGCATCTCCTCAAGATTTCTGTTAGTAGCGGCGACTATCCTGACGTTAAGCTGAATCTGTTTGCTGCTCCCGACATGTTCAATGATTTGGTCCTGAAGAAAACGAAGAATTTTGACTTGTAAAGGTTGCGGTAACTCTCCGATTTCGTCCAGAAAGAGAGTGCCTCCCTCTGCTGCTTGAAATTTGCCCTCTTTCGCCATGTGAGCTCCAGTAAAGCTTCCCTTTTCATGGCCGAAGAGTTCGCTTTCGAGCAGATTCTCCGGTATAGCCCCACAGTTTATTGGTACAAAGGCCATGTCGTTTCTGGAACTTCTGGCGTGTATTGCTCTTGCCACCAGCTCCTTGCCTGTTCCGCTTTCACCGGTAATGAGAACAGCAACATCAGTCGGCGCTATCTTCCGTACAGTTTCAAAGACTTTACGCATTGGTTTGGACAACGCGATTATTCCTTCAAATGTATGTTTTTCTCCCGGGGGTTTCCGCAGGTTGCTTAGTTCCTTTTCCAGTGAAAGAATGTATGTCGCCCGTTGCAAAATAATTTTCAGTTCATCAATTATTACCGGTTTTGTGTAAAAATCATAAGCACCCTCCTTTAGTGCCCTGAGGGCGTTTTCCCTCTGCCCATGACCTGTTATGATGATTATTTTCAGAAGAGGATATTCCCGCAGAGATGATTCAAGTATACTGAATCCCTCAAAATCCCCCGTGGTTGATGTTAGGGAAAGATCCAGAATCATAATGTCAGGACGAAAACTTTTTACCGTTTTTATCGCTTGGTCGAACGTTTGGGCGGTAGCAATGTTGTAATTCTCTTTAAGCGCCCATGTAAGTTGTTTAAGGATAGTTTCCTCGTCATCGACAATGAGCAGTTTAGTTGAAGGCAAAAGAGTTCCTTTCTCTTTATTTGTTTTGAAGGCGGGGTATTTTGATCGTCACGGAAGCTCCTTTCCCCCGTTCACTATTTATCATTATACTCCCTCCATGCGCTTCGGCAATCGATTTACAGATAACCAGGCCTATTCCAAGCCCATATTTTTTTGTGCTTCTGAATGGTTTAAAAAGATTTGAATCAAGGTATGCCGGATCGAACCCATTACCATTATCAGAAATTGTTACTGATATTGAGTCGTTAATATCACGGCGCGCTGCAATATCGATATTTTCTTTAGGTTCAGATGCTTCAACTGAGTTAGTTACAAGATTTTCCATGATTCGATTAAATGCTTTAGTGTCTGTCATTGCGAGGAGATTGTTCTCGATATTGAGGTTAATAACTATATTCTTGGAAGAAGCGATTTTCTCAAAAGATGCTACCCCATTTGTTAAAAGAGTCCCTATATCAGTCGCGTTTTTGGAAAGAACCGGCGGAGATTTGTGTACGGTAAGAGAATCAATAAGTTGGCTTATTTTCTCTACTGCCCGGTTTAATGTTTCTTTTGTATCTTTCTGAAAATCGGGGTTATCCATATTCCGTTTCGCGTTTTCGGCTGTTAACGATAGCATACCGAGAGTATTTTTAAGATCATGGGTAACAAAAGAGGTAAAACGATCGAAAGATTCTATTCGATCGGATTCTATGATTTTTTCTTCAAGGAGCATGTTTTCCAAAGAGAGAGTTAATTCTTCTGATATTGTTGTCAGGAAGCTTCTGTCCTCTTCAGTATATTTTGATTTAGTATCTTTTTGTCCCAGAGCTATAATTCCCAGATTTTCATCTCCACTTTTCAGAATAGCGACAGCCTTAATCCATGCCGTGTCTGAGGTAAAATCGCTTTTTAGCAGTGGAGTATTTTTATCAAGCAAATCGCCAATAAACGATTTGTTAAAAAAGAACACTCTTTCGTTTTCGTCTAGGGATTTTATGATTTCTTTAAAAAAGGGGTTGCAATTTTTGCTCGGCAGCGAACCATAATTGGATATGTTATTTTCGCCAGGATTTGTCCATATACATCCTCTGCTTACAAGCATCGTTTCACAAAGGGAGCTGATAGTGTTGTTAAGAAGATCTCTTTTTGTCATGCTTGTATTCATTATCTTTGAATAACGAGTCCATTCCTTTCTGTAATTATATTTGTCGGGCTGGAAATTGGCGCTCACAAATCCTCGAATAGATCTTCGGGCCTTTCCCGAGATCGCCGCTGAAACGATCAGGAAAGCGGTAAAAATGACAAATAGAAGTATGGTAAAGTGGTCATAGGAAATTCCCGAGACATTGGATATGTAGGAGATAAGGGCAAGCGAGAGTACATAAATGCCGGTAAGTAGTATTGAGAAAATAGAAGTTGTTTGTGTTTTGTTGATCTGTATTTCGAATGGTTTATACCGGATACAAGCATAGAGGAATGTTATACCCAGGAAAATAGTCCCGCAGGAAAGAATTGAAAGGTAATTTTTATCGACCGTTGAGACGGCGAGGGCACGGCTGAAAACAGTAAAATTGATTATTGAAGCGATTATTGTTCCCAGTATAGGATATTTGAGAGTAATTTTTACCGGTATGCCGGATGATCTGAATAGATTTTCGAACCTGTGTAGAATAAACACATTGATGAGCAGAAGCAGTCCACTGGCTGTTTTTCCCCATCCTGAGAGTGTTATACCCCAGAAATTTCCGGCCGCGTTCTTAATAAAATGCACTTTGGTAATGAATACACTACAAGGAATAAAGAAAGAAACTGTTCCCAGAACAAGCCCCGCGGCTATTGCAACAAGGATATATAAGAATTCTTTTCTCGATAATTTTCTTTTCCCTAATAAAATGAAGAAGGTGGGGATAAAGACCGTCGCAATAAAAGAACTGAATAAAAGAAAGCGGATAGTTTTTAGAGCCGATTCCGGGGTGTTGGAAAGGAGCAAAAATCCCATTGACGCGGAGATTGCGCCAAGTGACAAGGATGAGAGAATGAAAAAGAACCTGAGGGCATTAATTTGTTTATCGAG
>DAOWMJ010000074.1 GCA_030643145.1 Candidatus Latescibacterota bacterium
AGATCGAGATTCCCTTTTTTAAACCTGGAATCTATTCCTGTGTAATATTCCGGAATCGAGCCTCCCTCTTCAACGATTGATACCCCGATCTTTGATTCCCCGATTTTAACTTCCGCCCTTCCTCCCTTAAAAGTATCATTGCTGAAATCAAATTTTCCATCGTCATACTCTCTAATTCTTCCGTTGTAAACAAGAGATCTGAAAAAATATTTTTCATAATCGACGGCCATACCCCTGATTACTTTCCCATAAAAATAATTCCCCCTACTAATCCATCTGTACTTATTTAACGGATACCTGTATGAAAAAGGGTAATAAAAAGATTGGCCTCTCGCTACAAGCCCCATCGCGAAATCGGGAAGAAAATCCCCTGTGTAAACGCGTAACTGCTTATTCAACAAATTGAATATAGCGTATCCTGTCACCTCGGTCGTACCGTTACCGCTCCTGATTCTTCCCAGAAGGTTTGCCCGGTCACTTTCAAGATGAATGTATCGATCATCTTGATTGTTATCAAGATTAGTCACATCGCTCCTTGTGTACCGCAGGGAAAGATCGTAATTTCTAACGGATGGGAGCATTAGAATTCTTTTATATTTATGGATCTTTCTTCTGTCCTCAGATGATAAGAACAATATCCATTGACTATCACCTTTTGATTTATTTACAGCGGCAATCACCCTGCGGGCAAGAGCACGAGTAAATCCCGGAATATCCAGAAGATCTTCTATGTCTGCTTTTCTAGGATCGATCGGATTTTCTTCAAGATATCTAATAATCGCGTATTCTCCATCGGAAAATCGATCTGCTAAATCAGAAATTGATTCTTCGGGTTCTTCAGCGTATATATTCACGCTGTAAATAATCGAGAATAGGTTTATCCAAGTTAGTGCCCGTATAAAATAACTCATTTCATCCACAACATCCCGATTCCGGCGGAAAGTGTGCTTCCGAGAACCTGATGATGATTCCATGAAAAACCAAAATACCAGCCGTTTCTTTGGTAAACCAACCCGAATGATATTTCATTCGTATTAAATCCATACCCAGACAATAGACAAAGATCATTACTTAAGCCGGCCTCGACTCCCATAAGGAAATCATTATCATTTCTTCTCATAACAGAATAATTTACAAGGAGTGACAGTGGAGGATCGATAATTGAAAGCATGAATTTCGCCGCTTCGTCAGTTAAAAGACCGGGGTCATACACAACCCCTTCATAGCCGAAAATGAACGTCTCTTTTAAATTGAAACTGACTGAAGCTTCCACAACCCTGGCCGTTTCATACTCAAAACCAGTCACTCTCCTGCCGTAAATCCCAGGCGCGCCCCCCACGGAAAAGCCACTTTGTCCAATCTTTCTAATCCATCGGACTTTGACAAAATCTTCCCTGTATAGAGCATGATGAAGAAGAGACCATGAACCCCATAGATTGTTATTACTATTATGAAACCCTGTTTTTAGAAAGGAATCTGTGATACCGTCTATAGAATACGGGTTGGAAACGGAAGAAATCAGTCCTAAATAATTTCCATATGTTACAAAGCAATTCAAGTTAGGAACAATATCAGGATGTACTGTTCCATTTCTTGCCTTTATCCATACCGGTACCCCAGCATTCACTACTGGCGGCATATAAAATATAATAATCGAAGCCAGAACAACTACACCTATTATTCCCCGCCCTTTACGACCAAACACTCTTTTTCTATTCTGCATACACTACCACCCAACCCATAATACTCAACAACACAGATATAAAGACCGGTCAATACCATCCTACCCTCAGAATCAATTCCATCCCATGATGACGAAAAATAGTTCGCTCCATTCTTCTCTCCCGCGATGCAAATAACCTCCATCCCCTTTATACTAAATATTCTCACCAGAAAACCGGTATCGCGACTTCGCGCCTTTCCGGAGATTACAACCTCTCTGTCCCTTGCCGGAGAAAAGGGGTTTGGGAAGATCTTGAATTTTTCGCTTATTGCGAGAACTCCGTTGAAGACTGAATTTGCCCCTCCCGGGGTTGCCCCATCTTCAAGAGAGCATCTATGCCAAAGACCTCCTTCTATCGAACTGCATACAAAAGGGGAAAACCTCTCGATAGATATTCCCCTCTCTTCTTCAATCATATCGCGGTATTCAATCTTTTCAGCCACTCTCCCAAGTCTGTCCCTTAGAATAATCTCCTCACAGAATGATACGGCGCTATAATCATTCAGTGTCGGCCAACCACCTTCAACACCATGTATGATAGATTCTCCATCAGAAATAATTCCTTCCATATCTTCGGGAAATTGAGCAAGGAGTAAATATTCCCCCGGCGACAACACGAGTCTATCATTGCTTATCAGTTTATCAGCACGATTCGCGTCACTTAAAGACCAACCCTGCAAATCAAGCATATTATCACCAATATTATACAATTCGATCCACTCGGAATTACCAATAAGCGGCCTGTACATAATCTCGTTTATTACAAGATCAGCTGGCGAAAACAGGAAGAAAACAAAAGCTGTATCATTTTCGCTGTTTTCATCTGCGTTCTCTTCAAGAAAAGCAAAAACCGACATGCTGTCGGTAAATCCGGAAGCTGAATAATCACACTCAAAACCGATACTATCTCCAGATTTTAATAGATCATCATTGCTGCCTGTGATATATATTCTCTTTTCCTGTTCAATTGAGGGAACTACAACTACATGAACAGGGCCGGAGAACTCCCCAAGCCCACGATTGTTTACTTCCAGTTCCAGATTAATCCAGCCATTTTCGCAGGGAAAGAGCTCATTACTTATTATTGAAAGCTCAAGATCAATATCAAAGAAGTTCCTCTTAGCCGGGGTAGGTAAAGATGAAACAAAATCAAGACTATTATTTCCACTATCCTTCCCATCGGGTTTTCTCGAAAGACTATAGCCTCCCACTACATCAACCGCGGGTTTTGATTCATATAAAATACTAAAATCAAGATCCCCATAACCTACAAGATCGACTACAGAACCGTTATAGATTAACCGAACCGCGTCAGGTCCATTCTGCAGTCCGCACTGGGCTATATAGTTCGGAACTGGAATGCAATCGACGCCGCCAACAAAAAGTATTCCGCCGGAAACAAGATAAATATCCTTAAAAAATTCGTAGTATAATTCTGGACTACCCGTCCTGCCGTCTACAAATTCAATCCGGAAACCATTTAAATTTTTCTCTTCCCCTCCGGTATTCAGTAACTCAACAAACTCATGCCCGGTGTCGATTCCGGGGTGATCATAATATATTTCATTGATTACGATTTGCGCGACACTTCGTGTTGAAACAATAGTTACCATCATAAACAAAAGGGTAAATATCAATAACACCATACGTTTATCGTTTAAAGAAAATATTTTTTTATGTGAAACTAATCTCTTTCTAAGATTGCCTTTCACTATCATCATCACACCCACCTCCCCGGCTTTGAGATTTATAGACTACATTACTCAAGAGAATTATTGCAAGAATATTTTTGAAATAACTTTTAAAGATTCAAAAATAAAACCTTTTCTGCTCATTGGATTTTTTAATATTATTCAGTTTCAAAACATCGGATCGAATCGCAATACTGCTATCCCGTCTGGGAGAATAGAAACAAAACCGGACACCTGTTTTGCCGGCTACACTTCCAGGGTGATTATTATATCAGCGCTTCCTACACAAGCCCCCATATCTTTCTTAAAATCCACTCTGTAGTGAAAACAACTACAATAATAAAAAAGAATATTATATTTGAACGAAACGAACTTGTATGAATTATGTTGATTTTATCAACGCTCGGGGTTAGCCGGAGAATAACACCTTCCGCTTCACCTGGCGTAAAAAAACGACCGCCGGACTTTTCAGATAATAGCTTAAGAAAATTACCATCCATAGATCTATGTATATACTCGACCGATAGAGAATCAACGCTGAATTCCACCTCTCCCTCAAGTCCCTTGCCGGAACCCAGAATCTCACTTGCCTCAACCCTGTAACGACCTGGATCAAGAAAAGGAAGTTCAGCCCTAAATATCCCTCTTTCCTGAATTATCGGATCAAAGAGAAAGGTCCGAAGAAGCCTTTCCTCCTTTACCCCCATTTTATATAGTTTTCCCTTAATCGCGTCAGTCAATCTTCTTTCCCCCAAGTACACTGATATCTGAGGACCTTCCCCGGCGTTGTATCTATTTCTGGATGACACAACATCAAGTGGCTGCTCATTAGCCCCGGAACCAATATATTGAATCAATGCCGAGAAAAAGACATTGTAAATTTCCTCTCCCTCTCTTCCGGCCAACCTCCATTTCCAGAGGGGCATTCCAAACACCACACCCGACACACCTTCCCCACTCCGGCCTATAGCAACTAGAGGTTTAAATTCCTCTTTTTCTTCAGTTAAATAAATGGGGACATCCGTTCCCATAGAAGAATTAAATCCTTCAAGATAGGCGGTCAGGGGGGGAAGATCATAAATTCCTCCGCATTCAGCAAGCATTATCGAAACCGGGTTTCTCCGCTCTCGGGAAAGCATGAGGTAATATTCACCACCAGAAATTTCAGCTATAGAGACTTTTTTTACAGGAACAATCTCCTCAAGAAGTTTGAAAGATGATTCATATCTTAATGGGCTTCTTTCATCCGCAAGAAAAATAACTCCTCCCCCCCCACGCACATAATCTACCACGGCATCAACATTCGCGGTTACGGAAAATAATCTTTCAGCATCAGAAATAATTACAAGATCGTAACGTTCTAATCGAGAGTTTCCAGATGGGAATTGCCATTTTATGTATTCCGGGATCTCCACATATCCGTGCCCCGGATTCCAGGTAACAAAATCAAATTTGAACCTCTTCATTTCGCCCGCAAGGTCGCGCAAAAATGTCATATTCCAATCGGCATGCTCATCTATATACAGAATATGCCGCATTTCTTCAACTATCTCGAGTTTGAATCCTTCAAAGCTCCTACCCGATAAATTCTTTTCTTTGTATTCCAGTACAATCTTCATCCTGTGACTAATGGCTTTTCCTGCAAGATAATCAAAAACAGCTCTGTATTCCCCTTCTCCCTTTTCAATCACCATCAAAATAGTGTCTATTAATTCTGTGTCTTCAAACAATCTGACCGTTATGTTAACATCTTTTTCGAGCCCTTTTGCGGCTATAACAGCTTCGATCCTGGTTTTCATTCCGGAATAGACCCTGCCCTCATAGATAATATCTTCAATAGACAGATAGCCTCCCTCTAGAGTGTTTCCAAACCCGATTGAATATACCGGAAGGCTATTCCCTACAATTGGCACCCTGTGGTCTGTCTGAACGCCATCCGAAAGAACTATTATCCCCGCTGGATTAGAATACCTATACCGATTAGTGATTGTTTCTATAGCGCCAATTATATCGGTCCCCTCTCCGGCAGCTTCAGGAATACTATCCGCAGGCATGGAATTTCTCCATAAATTTCCGGAAAAAGGAATAATATCAATATCGGTATTATATTTATCCCCGATATTTACTATTAGCTGCCCGAGGACAGAACGCGCCAAATCAATCCGGCTTTTTCCTGAACAATCTTTTATACTCATACTTTTTGATACATCCACAAGAATGGGAACTACAGGATTCCTTTCTTCGGTGGATAGGTGAGTTAGAGCTGGATTAACAAAAATGAGAACAAGAGACAGAAAAGCCAGAGACCTTATCCCCATAAGAATCAACCGCTTTAACCTTGAAATAGATGGAAAGCATTTTTTATATATAAAAAAAGAAAAGAAAATTAATCCTATGACAGCGAGAAAACCCCATAATCCAACTTCAATCATTATATTTTTGACAGCTCCGAGCACACTCTCTCCTCTATCCGCAAGGACTTGAAAAGTCTAATGCAAAAATAGATATCATTCAAGCTGTCAGAATTAATATAATGTTGATACTGGATAGCGCGTTGACATGATAACCGGGGCAAACGACCTTGTTAAGCCGTTCAATAACAATATTATTAACTATTGTGTCTTTCTATTAAATCAGATATTTCTACCACCCATTGTCTCTTTTTCATTCTCCGGGAAACTCCCAAAACTGACTACCGCTTCTTCAATATTATCATAGCTCTCTAGTATCGTCTGGAATTCAAGAAGTTCGAATACTTCATAAACATCGCCCACCATCGAGACTAATTTTAGATCTCCGCCATTCTCCCTAATTTTCTTAATTTCACTTATAAAAATTCCCCACCCGGCAGAGCTGATATAATCCACATTAGCTAAATCAATAATGATATCAAATCTTTGTTCTTGAAGAAGTTTCTTGATACTCCCCTCTAATTCACTTGAAGTGGTTGTATCAATAAACCCTTTCACTATAACAATAGAAATACCCGGATTCCCTTCGGCTTCAGCAAAGGATATACTGATATCATTCATGCCATTCCCGCTCTCTCTAAAGTTGCGTGCTAAGGTAAATTATTACTCTCTTGCGAATCGAAAGCAATCAGAGCATCTGTAGCCGACTCATAAGGAGTCAATAGTGTGTCAAATTCCAAAAGCTCAAAAACGTCACGAACATCGGGGTTCATCCCTGCAAGTTTGATATCCCCATTTCGTGCCCGTAAACCCTTTATCTCTGAAACAAAAATGCCCCAACCCGCAGAGCTTATATAATCCACATCAGTTAAATCAATTACTAATCTCACCTTGTCGGCAGCAATTAAATCATTGAGCCTTGATTCAAGATAATATGAAGTCGCGGAGTCCACTAATCCAGACAGTCTCAATATCGCCGCTTCTGCAACATGTTCTTCTTCTATATGCAATTTATCCATATTTCAAATTCCCTTTTAAGCTACAACCATAAACTAAAGCAAAGTTCAGTCCAATAAAGCCTTTAATAATATAAAAATGCCCTGTTTTTCATTCTCGGTTAATCTGACATTCTTTTTGGCTTTTTCATAATCGTTATTAATCAAAACCGCCTCTTCAAAAGCCTCTCCGGCTCTATCCATAAACATTTTGCATTTCGCCGTATAAAGCACTCCCAGGGAGTTGTGGGCGTCCGCGAAGTTTGGATTTTGATCAACTATCTTCTGCATAGTGTCCAAATATTTATCAATCTCGTCTTCATCAAGATTATCATCACCCTGGAGTATCATTAAATATAGTTCACTAATCATTTTATCTATATAGAGCCGCTCTGAAGATTCTTCAACAAGATCGAGTATCTTCAACACTTCATCATACCTTTCACTGCTGAAAAGTTCTTTGACCTCGTTTATTGTATCCCCAGTTAAAGAAGGATTCAGCGTTGCAGCTTTATCTAGATACACGTCAAAATCATTTTTCAGTTCACGCGACAACTCATAATCCTGTTTTATTATTGAATTCAATATGTAAGTCCGGGCAATATTCAAATATGGCGCCCCATAATAGTAATTTAGTTCAATCGCCTGCTTAAAACTATCAACCGCAAGCCTGCACTCTTTTCGCATATAGTATATCTTTCCTGCAAGATTATGAAGATCAGGATAATCGTTCCTAATCTTTAGACCCTTTACAACAGCTTTTAACGCTTTTGAATATTCTTCAATTTTATACAACGATTCGCCTACTATTTTATACGGTTCTGCACCCTTTTCGCCCTTGTTGATTGCTGTCTCAGCCTCATAAACAGCTTCATGATAAAGTTTCCTGAGAATTAAGGCCTTCGCGAGCTTAAGATGAAACGAAGGTTTGGTGGAAGAACTGATTTGTTCCTTAACATCAAGCAGAAGAAGAAATTTGTCTCTGTTGCGATTATGGATAGTCTTTGTCAGCTCAACAGCCTCATCCTTTGATTTCTTTTCTTTCAACCGATAAGTATCTGAATCAAAACATCCACCCCTTTTAAAGAAAGTGGTTACAACAGAATTATCCCGGGGCAGGAAAGTAGTCTGCAGAAAATATTTTTCCCCTCCCCTATTTATTTCTTCTCTCAATTCAAAATTATCAGTCAATCTTTCCCCCTCCAACCTTCAAACCAGGTATATTCAGGATACTCCAATATATTAGGTTGTCAAAGCTTCATTTAAACCAATCAAATATTTCTTCCGTCAGACGGTAATAATCATAGGCTCCACGCGAAAGGGGTGCATGTTCATATATGGTTTTATTTGAACCAGGGGCTTCCCTGAGAGCGGTATTAACTCTAATCACAGTCCTGAACACATTCTCGGAATATTTTTCTCTAATCTTTTCAAGAATAAGTTTCGATATATTCGTCCGTGAATCAAAAAAAGTTGGGAGAATCCTGAAATTAATCGACTTTTTTGATGTAAGTTGTTTTACTTTATCTATCATTTCAACCGTCTGGCTTACTCCAACTTTAGAGAGATAATCGAGTGAAACAGGAATAATAATTTCATCAGAGAATGTGAGAACATTGATATTTATTAAACTAAGCGAGGGAGGGCAATCGCATATCACATAATCAGATCCCTTAAGATTGGAAAGAGCCATTGACATCCTTTGCTCCCGATCCCGATCCTTTCCAAGAAGAAGCTCAACCTCCAGAAGATCGGTTCCACCCGAATCTATTAGAAAGAGATTGTCTCTTACAAGCATAATATCGACATCCCCTGTCCTGAGCAAGCCGGAAAGCCCCCTTTTCCCTTCATTTCCAAAAGTAATTGAAGTGTTCCTCTGCGGATCACAATCTATCAACAAAACTTTTTTGCCACTCAGCGCGAGTCCATGGGCAAGATTAACAGCAGTAGTCGTTTTGCCCGTACCACCTTTCATTGTCATTATCGCGCATTTTTTCATCAGTCTGTTCCTTTAGCACTTTTTTTGTTCCTTTTAAAGAGCTTTTTGCCATATGCGCTCCACCCGACATTTTTGATTATTCCGTCTTTCTCTTCCCTCTTGTCTACCCTTTTCTTTTCAATATCCAGATCGGAGCCAAAGGAAGTTTCATGATTTCGCAACAATTCTTTTGAACAATCGTTGTCATCC
>DAOWMJ010000256.1 GCA_030643145.1 Candidatus Latescibacterota bacterium
AACTATGTAATGTCGCCGCCGGCCCTGGAAGATATTGATGGCGATGGTATACTTGAAACGGCAGCGCGTGACGCGAAAACCCTCTTTCTTTTTACCGGGTTCGGCGTATTGAAAGAAAACTGGCCGGTTTCGATCGATACCCGGGTATCGTTGCTCGAGGGTTGCCGGGGTGAATACTCTCAGCCAATAATTGAAGATATTGATGAAGATGAGGAATGCGAGATTATCTTTAATATTATGGGGAATCTGCACGCTTTTGAAATAGGCTCGAATTGTGTCGACGGATGGCCGATTATCGGCGCGGGAGGCGGATTGGAAACGCCGGCTTTTTTTGAAGGTAGCGGGAATGATCTGCGGATTTTTATAACGGGAAGAACCAATTTGACGGGGAATATTAATGTCAATAATAGTGGTTCAGCTATGGATGTTTCCTGCGCGCTTTGTTTTAACACGGCGAGTCGGTTTTTTCCTCACAGGGGATGGTCTTTTTACCGCCATGATATTTCCGGAACAGGGCGGCAATCAGCTTCCGGATCATCCTTACCGGCTGGGAAGATAATTGACGAAAGAACTTTTATTTGTTACCCGAATCCTGTGAGGACAACGAACCTGACGGTGCGTATTTCTATTTCTTCTCCCGCTGACGTGAAAATTTGTATTCTTAATATTGAAGGAGAAAAGGTGCTGGAGACAAAGAGGAACCACCCGTATTCCAGCGGTAATAATGTACCGTTCGAGGCAAGTGTGCCGGTTGATAACCTGGCAGGCGGAATATATATATGTTATCTGGAAATAAGCGCCGGTAAAGAAAGTTGGCGGGGAGCGAGAAAATTTGCTGTTGTCAGGTAGCTCTGAAGATCCGGCGTTTGACGGTTGAACCGCGAACTATTAAGTTTGTTAGTTACAATCATCAATACGCGGGCGTCGAAAGTTACACATAATAAGTTGACAGGAGTATTCAATAGATTAGATTATTAGATACACACGGGAGGAAAAATGATCCGGTTAAAATTTTCTTGTGCTATATTAATTGTTTTACTTTCCACATCTGTTCTCAGGGCGGGAGAACCTGGCACGAGCGGTTTTCTTTTTTTGAGACTTGGTAACGGCGCCCGGGCCAGTGGGATGGGGGAAGCATTTACAGCGATAGCAGATGACGCGACCGGCATCGGGTTTAACCCGGCGGGGTTAGCCGGTATCGAGAAGGTTGAACTTAATGTCACCCATTCAGAATGGCTTATGGGTATCAGGTTTGAACAGATAAGTATTGCCAATGAGATGTTAGGGGGGGCGGTAGGATTCAACTTTACCGGAGTCTATTACGGAGATCTTGAGAGACGCGGCAATTTCCCGACAGTAACCCCGGATGGAACTTTTGCTCCATATGATATGGCCGCTTCCGTAGGTTACGGAAGAGATATATTACCCGATGTCTCACTTGGGATTTCGGCGAAACTGATTTATGAAAAGATAGATTTTGAATCCGCGACCGGGTGGGCTATCGATCTTGGGATTCTTCACAGAAGCAGGATAGAGGGATTGACCTTTGCAGCGTCGATTTTAAATCTAGGGCCGCAGGCGAAATTTATTGAAGAAAAATTTTACCCTCCCTTTCAGACTCGTTTGGGCGCGGCGTATATGGCCGAGGAAAAGTGGATGAGAGGAAATGTCACTCTTTCCGGCGATTTTCTTTTCTCCAACGACATGGATGAAAAGTTACTTTTGGGGATCGAATATTTTTATAAAAAGGCGTTAGCGGTCAGATTTGGTTATAAGAGCGGATACTATGTTCAGGCCGCGACAATGGGGATAGGCGTTGTATACGATCGTTTGAGATTTGATTATGCTTTTATGCCCATAGAGCTTGGTCTGGGGGACAGTCATCGTTTTTCAATTAACCTCTTTTCTTCTCCTTTATAATTACCTGTCGAAAACTCTCCGTCTTTGAGGCGGAGATAGGAAAAGTGACTTTCCCAGTCGCCGAGAATAACAAATATTTTATTTCCGAAATGCTTTAGCATCGGTTTGTGAACATGCCCCATGACAAATGAATCGTTTCCCCATTTGAAAAAAGAATCTTCGGCAAGTTCCGCGAGCCGTTTTGCACAGGATTCTGTTTTCCCTTCGCTAAAATCTTTACTTGTGGAGGAAAACCAGCCGGCAAATCTGAAAAGAAGATCCGGATGAAGCATTTTTGCCAATCTGATCGAGAGGCGTCCCCTGATCACTCTCTTTAATATCTTGTATCTCCGATCGCCCGGCATAAGCATATCTCCATGAGTGATTGTCACAGTTTTTCCCTGCAGTTTATGAGTGGATATCTCTGGAAGAATTTCAAATCCCATCTCTTCTTCTATAAAGGGGCCAAGCCAGAAATCGTGGTTTCCCCCTGTTATGTGGATTGAGGTTCCTTCTTCACGCAGCATGCGGAGATCACAGAGAATATCCCAGTAGTATCTGGGGAGGGTATTTTTATACTCAAACCAGAAATCAAAAATGTCGCCGACAAGATAGAGTCTGGAAGCTCCTCGTATTTCCTTTAGAAATCTGAGAAATATCTCTCTTTTCATCTTTTCTTTTTTTCCAATTTTGTGATATTGAAAATGTGTGTCTGAAATAAAAAAAATAGATTTGTTCACAAGAAGCTCTC
>DAOWMJ010000106.1 GCA_030643145.1 Candidatus Latescibacterota bacterium
CGGATGTTACTGAGTAGAAATCACAATATGGACATTTTGTCTTGCAGAATGGGACGTGGAGATAGAGTCCTGCTGATAATTCAGTCTTCATTTGTCTTCAGCACGGATACAAAGGCGCTTTGAGGAATCATAACCTTGCCGATCCTTTTCATTCTTTTCTTCCCCTCGGCCTGCTTGCTAAGAAGTTTTCTCTTTCTTGAAATGTCTCCGCCGTAACACTTGGCGGTTACATCCTTCCTTAACGCCGAAACTGTTGAGCGTGAAATGACCTGTCCGCCGATAGCTCCCTGAATGGCAATCTTGAACATATGCCGGGGTATCTCTTCTTTTAAACTATTACATATCTGAACGGCTCTCATCCGGGCCCTTTCCCTGTGAACAACTATTGATAACGCGTCAACCCTTTCTCCATTGACCAGAAAGTCAACCTTAACCAAATCTTCCTTCCTGTATTCAAGAAAATCGTAATCAAATGTTCCGTAGCCCCGCGTGATACTCTTCAGCTTATCATAGAAATCATAGATAATCTCCGCCAGGGGCATATTGATGGTAATTTCCATCCTGCCTGTAACAGGATAACTAATCTGAGGGGTTTCCCCCCTTCTATCAAGACAGAGCCTCATAACAACTCCCATATACTCATCCGGGAGTAAGAGAGTAACTTTAACAATCGGCTCGAGAGATTCAACAATCACAGACGGATCAGGATAATACTGCGGGTTTTCAACAGTTACAGTTTCACCGGAGCCAAGCACAAATTTGTATCGCACACTCGGCGCTGTCATAATCACCGGAAGATTAAATTCACGATCGAGTCTCTCCTGAAATATTTCAAGATGAAGAAGCCCGAGAAATCCGCAACGGAATCCCTGCCCTAACGCGGCGGATGAATCTTTTTGATAAACAAGCGCGGCATCATTCAGCTTATATTTTTCGATAGCCTCGGTGAGCGCCCCGACATCACTTCTTTCCACGGGATAGATAGAAGAAAACACCATAGGCTTAACCTCTTTAAACCCGGGGAGGAGCTCGGAGGAAAGATCCGATGCTAATACTATTGTATCTCCGATCCTGGTATCGCTGACCGTTTTTACACCGGCGATTATATATCCCACTTCTCCGGCGCTCAGTTTGCCGCGTTTTTCCCTTTCCAGACGGAAGACTCCCACTTCTTCAACGGTATGCACAGAATCAAAAGAAACAAGCTTGATCTCATCACCGGCCTTTACAGTTCCATCGAAAATACGGCAGCTGATAATCGCACCCCTGAATGAATCATACTGAGCGTCAAATATCAAAGCCTTAAGGGACTTGCCGGCATCGCCCCGATGAGAGGGAATTCTTTTCACAATGGCTTCCAGAATCTCCTCTACCCCGGTTCCTTCTTTCGCTGAACACAGGACCGCCTCGCTGGAATCGAGACCAAGTTCAACTTCAATTTCTTCACGGGTACGCTCAATATCCGCAGCCCCGAGATCTATTTTGTTAATTACAGGAATAATCGCGAGATCATGCTCCAGCGCGGCGTAAAGATTCGCCATTGTTTGCGCCTCTACACCCTGAGTCGCATCAACAAGAAGGAGCACTCCTTCACACGCCGCCAGGGCGCGGGAAACCTCATAGGAAAAGTCCACATGTCCGGGGGTATCAATAATATTGAGAATATAATCACCGCCATCCCTGCTTTTAAAGGGAAGACAAACTGTCTGACTCTTGATTGTAATGCCTCTTTCACGCTCAAGGTCCATACTATCCAGTATCTGATCCTGAAATTTACGGTCAGAAACCAATCCGGCGCGTTGAATCAAACGGTCAGCCAGGGTTGACTTACCGTGATCAATATGGGCGACTATACTGAAATTACGAATACCTTTCATAATTACTGTCAATCCTTCTCACAAAACAAATTTTCTTATATTGCAATTTATGCATTAGTCAAAGCCGTGTAAAGCTTTTGCTCGCATTAAAAGTGCAAAAAGAAACAATCCCGCGCGCAAACCATATCCGAATCCTTATTCTATCTCCGGCAAAAAACAGAATCAAACAACAGCTTGTACGAATAAGCATTATCATAAACCGGAAAATCATTTATCTCAACAAAAAGAAAAACGGACGCGGATTTTCTCCTTGTATTTACAGCCGACATTCTGAGAGAATCATTTCAGAACGCGTAAGGAGAACTCGATATGTCTGAAGAAAATAGAACTATCGCCTGGAACAGTTACCGCGACGAGTTCCCTGTAACAAAAGAATATATCTATTTTAACAACGCGGCGGTAAGTCCTCTTTCAACAAGGGTCAGGGAGAAAGTCGATTTTGTTCTCGACCAACATCTAAAAGAGGGCATTCTGTGCATGGATAGGTTATTCGCGCAGATCGCCGTCATAAGAAGCTCCGCCGCCGAACTTATCGGCGCCTCAGCCGAAGAGATCGCGTTTATCAAAAATACAACTCAGGGCATATTACTTGCCGCGGGAAGCATTAAATGGGAAAAGGGGGATAATATTGTTATGCCGTCTATTGAATTTCCGGCTAATGTCTATCCCTGGATCGCCCTGAAAGAAAAGGGCGTTGAGACAAGAATGGTTACCCCACGGGAGAAAAGGGTTACCGCGGAGATGCTGATAGAGCGCTGCGATGAAAGAACACGCTTCGTAACGGTCAGTTTCGTGCAGTTTTCAAACGGCTACAGAATAGATCTTGAAAAACTTGGCGGTTTCTGCCGTGAAAAGAATATTTTTCTGCATGTTGACGCCATTCAGGGACTCGGGGCGTTGCAATGTGATGTTAAGAAATTAAAAGTAGATTTTCTCTCGGCGGGAGGACACAAATGGCTTCTCGCGATGGCGGGTACAGGGATCTTTTATTGCAGACGGGAACTCTGTAATAAATTGGAAGTTCCGAATCCCGGATGGACCAATGTAGTAAATCACACTGATTTTCTTGACTATAATCTTCAGTTTCGAAGTGATGCCGCGAGGTTTGAGGAAGGTTCACTGAACATCGCCGGAATATTCGCCCTCGGGGCTTCCCTTGCCAGGTTTCTTGAAATAGGCCTTCAGAATGTCCAGGATCGTATACTCTTTCTTACCGGCAAACTAGCCAATGGGCTGCAGGAGAGAGGATATACGATTGCGAGTCCCCTTCAGGAAGCGGAGCGTTCAGGTATTATCTGTTTTACTCATTCCGAAAAAAGTTCTGAAGAAATATGCGCCGGGCTTTCCGCCAACAAAGCCGTTGTCGGCTTGCGCGAGGGAGCCATCAGGGCAAGCCTCCATTTTTATAATAATATTAGTGACATAGATAAATTTTTTGCTATACTGGATGGTTAGTGAGGGAAACATTATAGAATACTTTTCGTAATAGCTGTAAATGGAGCAATAATATTTCGTAGTACGCGCGCATGGCGATTGGAACAAACAACATTTCTTCGACGGGCAATTGTCATTGATAAGGCTGTTTCATAATAAACCCGCTCACGGGCGGAATGGAGGTTTTAAGATGGACGATAGAAGACATTCCTCGGTAGTACCGGGGCTTGTGCTGATCACTCTCGGAATAGTCTTTTTTCTTAACAACTTCGGAATAATTGATTTTAACTGGGAATCCTTCTGGGCCTACATAATACTCGCGATCGGTGTAATCTTTTGGGTAGGGTTTCTCGTCGACAGGAAAAAAGACGGGTTTGTTATACCCGGTACAATCCTGGTCATAATAGGACTGATCTTTATTTACTGCTCGAAATTCGGGTGGGAGGCTATGGATCATCTTTGGCCATTCTTTATTCTGGCCCCGGCAATAGGCCTATACGCCATGTACATTCTCAGCAAACGTGACCGCGGATTACTCATTCCCGCGGGGATATTAACAGCCATAGGACTCGTTTTCCTACTTCAAAGCTACCAATGGATCAAGTTCATCTGGCCTGCCGTGGTGATACTGATAGGAGTATTCCTTCTTATGAAGAAGGGGAATAACAAAAATTTAAACGAATAAAACCGCTTTCTCTAAAAGGGCATTTTACCTGAATAAAGGTGGAAAGTTATGGAAATTACTTCAAAGCAGTCCAAAGCGGGGATTATCCTGATAATAATCGGAATCCTCTTCCTGCTGGACAACTTCGGAATCGCGAATATCGGAGAAAATATATGGAATCTCTGGCCGTTGCTCCTTATATGGTGGGGATTTACAAAATTAAGAAACAGGGGAAAAAGAACCGAAGAGGATACAAACTTCCAGCTCTTCAGTAATACCGTTATTTCATCCTCCTCTCCATACATCAGGCAGTCAAGCGCTTTCGGAGACATCAGAATCAAAGTCGAGAATAGTGATTTCGCCGGGGGAAACACAAGCAGCATCTTTGGGAAAATATCGATAGACCTGCGTGATATATCCGAAATCACCGGTTACGGCCAGCTTGATATTCATTCAGTTTTCGGCGATATCGTAATTCGTCTGCCGGAAGATCTGCAATATCAGCTTAAGGGTAATACTATTTTCGGGTCCCTTTACATACCCGGCGGTGAAAAACTAAAAAAAGTTGAATATCAATCTCCTAACAGTGAAAAGATCGGGAAAAAACTCGTAATAAGAATATCGCAAATTTTCGGCGATATTGAATTGATTAACTGACCCGATCGGTGAGGCTCGGAGGCGGTTTTTATTTTAAGAATACTATCTTTCTTGTCTGAAGATAGTTTCCCGCGCGCATTTTCAAAAAGTACACCCCGCTTGCCACCTCTTTTCCCCTGTCATTCTTTCCGTTCCATACATACTCTATCCTGCCGGGACCGATATCGTCATTAATTAAATCCGCCACTCTTCTTCCTGAAACATCAAAAACGACGAGAGTTACCGGCAGCAGATTCGGAAGCTCAAATCGAATCTTTGTTTTCCCGGAAAAAGGATTCGGAAAATTCTGATACAGCAGCACGGTCTGTGGCCTGGCCCCTTTATATCCAGCCTCACAAGCCACCGCGGCAAGAGCTACCTGTACACACTCTTTAAAATATTCAAAATCAATGTACTCCACCCTGTCCTGGCTAAGATGCATATACGGGTTGTCTCTGTACCCGCCTTCTATCAGCAACACAGCCGGGACATCATCAAGCTGCCAGAAACTTTGATGATCGCTCGCCGGGGAAATGGGAAGATATTCGGGCTTTATATTCAAATTTAAAATTAAGGCCGAATCCGTCAGCTTTCCGGAGAGAACGGAATCCTGCGCCTCATCTCTTCCCGCGATACCGACAGCCCAGCCATCTCCGCTATAATCCCTGCCCAACATATCCAGATTGAATACTCCGCGGTAAAAAATCGTAGTATCAATATTTTCAACAAAATATCCGCTTCCGAGAAGACCCTTCTCTTCTCCGTCAAAAAGAATAAATTCAATTGTATAATCGGTCATTGATCCCGCCAGAGCTCCGGCGCACGCCAGTACTCCCGCTACACCGGTGGCGTTATCATCCGCTCCGGGAGCAATATTATAAGGATCTTTCCAGTTGTATGAATCATAATGAGCGCAGAGTACAACTCTCTGTTCAGGCGAAACAATTCCTTCATGCCTGAATATAAGGTTTTTGCCAATTATAGAATCCGCGACAGCTTCCGTGCGGCAGCTGTAAGAGCTATCATCCTCAATTACAATATTTCTTACTGTGTCTTCACCTATGGCTAAAAAGAGATCTTCCCCTAAAAAAACAAGATCGTTTTTTTCGCCCGTACCGGCACATTCTTCAGATATCTTTGCCCAATTCATTCCGCCATCATAAGTTACAAATATATCCCCCTCTTCGCTGCAAGCGGCGGCTATTAAAGACCCGGCTATATCCACACCGGTTAAATTGACTCCAAGTACAACTTCGTTCCAGTTCCCGCCTCCATCAAAGGTATAAAACACAGATCCATCCGCAGCTATAATCCCATGTAGCGAATCTGAAAAGGCCACACTATTAAGAGAAGGATTTGTGAATAACGTGTCATTCCAGCTTGTCCCATAATCATCGCTCCAGTATAATCCCCCCCTTTCCGCCGTTACCCAGTAAACACTTCCTCCGAGAGCCGAATCATTAAGATCCCTCCACACAAAAACAGAGGGGTCTTTAATAATCCAGTCATCCCCTCCATTGGCGGTTAAGAGCAATGTCCCGGTTCCCCCAACAGCTATACCGGACTGATCATTCAAGAAAGAAATGGAATAGACAGAGTATACATGAAGCCCGTCTATTTTGTTTTCCCAGCTCGCTCCCCCGTCATCAGAAAAATACAAAGCCCCCTGAGGTTCTTGCTGATACCCGCACCCCGCCCACAATCTGCCGTCAGGACCGGCTTTCAGAGAATAAATCTCAACACTATCAAGAAAAGCGCATTTGCCGAACCGTTCCCACCCATCTTGATAAACCGACCTATAAATACGCCCGTCAACTGTTCCCGCCCATAGAGTATCTCTTCCTGCGGAAAGAGCCAGCCCGAGAAGATCCCTTCTGAATATTTTCAGAACAAAGGACTGTACCTCGGTTTCATATCCATAATCAACCGCTTCCCGCCTTAAATACTCCAGGGCAATAAGCTTCTGATCTGAATAGGTATATCTGGTCTCAAGCCTAACCGGGCCGTCGCCAATATTAATTGTTTCATCGCCGCTCAGCTCCCTTATTCTAGTTTCGAGTTCTCCAATATTCACTTTTTCCGCGAGATCACA
>DAOWMJ010000096.1 GCA_030643145.1 Candidatus Latescibacterota bacterium
AAAAGACAACACACTCTTTGTTGAGAAAACATCGGGAAAAATCGTTAAACTGGAAGAGAAACTTAAGGGAGTTGATTTGTCCGGAAGCCTCGGGATAGGGCACACAAGATGGGCTACCCACGGTCCGCCAACCACTATAAACGCGCATCCACATTTAGACTGCAACGGTAGAATCGCGCTTATACATAATGGTATTATTGAAAATTACCTGACATTAAAGACCTCCCTTGAATCAGATGGTCATAAATTTATCACAGAAACTGATACTGAGGTTCTGGTCCATCTTATTGAAGAATTTTATCATGATAATAAACTCGAAGAGGCTGTCCAGAAAGCCCTGGAGCTGGTCGAGGGGACTTATGGGATCCTCGTTATTTCATCCTCTGAACCTGACAAACTTGTGGGGGCGCGAAACGGTTCTCCGGTTGTAATTGGAGTAGGGGAAGATGAATATTTCATTGCGAGCGATGTAGCCGCAATACTCAAGTACACCAGGCAGGTTATATATCTTCAGGATCAGCAGATGGTAGTAGCAACTCCACGGCATTTTTCGACCATGACTATCAGGAACGAATCTGTTGACCATGTTATCGAGATGGTTGATTGGGATCTTGATATGATCGAGAAGGGTGGGTATGAGCATTTTATGATGAAGGAAATATTTGAGCAGCCGGAAACGATCAAAAACGCGATGAGAGGCCGTTTGCTGAATGAATACGGGATTTCAAAGCTTGGCGGTTTAAATATGTCTGAGGAAGAACTCAGGGAAATTGAGCGCATAGTTTTTATCGCCTGCGGCACGAGCTGGCATGCAGCTCTTCTCGGTGAGTTTATGATAGAAGAGAAGGCGCGTATACCGGTTGAGGTAGAATATGCGAGTGAATTTCGCTACAGGAATCCAATAATTGAAGATAAGACACTCGTTATGGCAATCAGCCAATCCGGGGAGACAGTCGACACTCTCGCCGCTATGCGGGAAGCGCATGAGAAGGGCGCCAAGTGTATGGGCATTTGCAACGTGGTAGGAAGCACCATAGCGCGTGAATCGGGGGGCGGTATCTATATCCATGCCGGACCGGAGATTGGTGTTGCGTCAACCAAGGCATTTACATCACAGATTACTGTTCTGAGTCTTATTGCCCTGATGCTCGGGCGGATGCGGAATATGTCGTCCGATGAGGGGCGTCAAATAATCAGGGCGCTGGAAAATATTCCTATGCAGGTATCGAAGATCCTTGAAAAGAACGAGGATATCAAAAAGATAGCCGAGAAATGTTGTTACCACAATAATTTTCTGTATCTTGGAAGAGGAGCTAATTACCCAGTGGCTCTGGAAGGAGCTCTTAAACTCAAAGAGATATCGTATGTGCATGCTGAGGGATATCCGGCGGCGGAGATGAAACATGGGCCTATTGCCTTGATTGATGAGAATATGCCCGTTGTAATTATTTGTCCGCGCGATAGCGCTTATCAGAAGATATTGGGCAATATAAACGAGGTTAAAGCGAGGAAAGGCAAAATTATCGCGATAACCAGTGAGGGCAATAAAGAGATTGTTAATATGGCAGATCATGTGATTTTTATCCCTGAAACACTTGATTTTCTTTATCCGATTCTTTCAACTGTTCCGCTTCAATTAATGGCTTATCATATCGCTGTTCTTAGAGGCTGTAATGTTGATCAACCAAGGAATCTGGCCAAGAGTGTGACAGTTGAGTAAAGAGAATGGGGAGGGTATATCTTATCAGGCGAATCGGACCTAATCTTTAGATAGACTGCTCTCTGTAATTATAGCTTTAAGTTTGAAAGATTTGAGTTATTCTGTTACTTTATATAGTATGAATTTAAGAAGAAGAGGTGAATATGAAAAAGATTATCAGAACTGAGTTAGCTCCAGCGGCGATCGGGCCTTATAATCAGGCAGTTAAAGCCGGGGATTTTCTTTTTATTTCGGGTCAGCTTGGGTTGGACCCAAGTAATGGAAAGATGGCCGATGGATTGTCGAATCAGGTCGACAGAGTTCTATCTAACCTTAAGGCAGTTGTTGAAGCTGCTGGAGGGGGGATCGATTCCATAGTTAAAACTACGGTAATGCTTCAATCAATGGACGATTTTAAAGAAATGAATAATATTTATATGAAATATTTCAAGGAGGACCCTCCGGCTAGGGCCGCCTATGAGGTAGCCGGACTTCCCCTTGGAGCCCTTGTTGAAATTGAAGCTGTCGCGCATCTTGGTTAACATTCAATACGAGACTGACCTTCTGCGGTATCTGTTTGCGGGAATGGATGGGTTCTGGTGAATCCCGAGGACTTCAAATCCTTCTGCCGGGTGCTAAAACCATGCGGGGTGGGTTCGATTCCCACACGTTCCCGCCATTACTGGTGGCCGCGACCGGGGTTTCTTAACTGGCGGACATTTTATTCTTACGACACGGTTATCATGAAAACAGGATAGAACCGCAAATTGACATTTAACGTGTAAGCTGATTTGTATGAAGAAAGTTTTTATAAGGATTTCTTTCATTCTGGTCGTTTTTTTATTCATTACGCCGTGTAGCCTTCTGGCTTTCAAGCAGATCTATCCTTCATATGGAAATATCGGGGAACATTTAAGTATTGCCGGGGTTGATTCTACAGAGGACTCCAACCAGGAAAGCAGCTGGACGATGGAGTATCTTAAAGAGGTACTTGAAAATGAAACAGGTTGCAGTTTGAAGAAAGAAGTTGGATGGAAGGGGAGAAAGAATCCTCGTGTCGCAATGTTATGCGCTCTTATTTTCCCGGGTTTGGGGCAGATATATAATGAAAGGCCTGTAAAAGCCGCCCTTGCCATGGGATTGGAAACGTGGTATCTGACCAACATTCTTTTAAATTACCGCCGAGAGCAAAGGGAAATGAAAATTCGCGATAGTTACGATAAATATGTTGAGACCGAAACGGGAGAAAGTTATATTAGTTCGGATTGGCGTTTTCATAATGCCTGGTACAATGAATATAAGGCGCGCAAAATAGATTGGCTGTGGTGGTCGTCTGGTGTTGTTGTTGTACTAATATTTGACGCTTATGTGGACGCGCATTTGCATGGTATGGATTTTAAGGTAGAAAGTGTAGGGTGTAATGGGTATCCGGGGATTTCCCTTAGTTTGGATTTTTAAGTTTAAACTTGGGCGCCGGTGTAGCGATAGATAATTGTTCTGGTTATGCAGTTGAAAATTATGTGGAAGGGAAATTATGGCTGAAAAGGATAACAAGAAAATTAGAACAAAATCAAAATTAAGGGAATATATTGAAATTATTGTTACCGCTGTTATTTTGGCGTTGATAGTAAGGACATTTATTGTTCAGAGCTATCATATACCATCAGAATCTATGAAGGACACCCTTCTTAAGGGAGACTTTCTTTTCGCTAATAAATTTATTTATGGAGCAAAGATTCCTTTTGTCAACTGGAGATTACCTGTTGTTAGAGAACCACGGAGGGGCGATGTGGTTATCTTTAAATGGCCTAAAGACAAAAAAACAGATTACATTAAAAGATGTATTGCTCTTGAGGGTGAAGTGATCGAAATCAAAGATAAGACTGTTTCCATTGACGGCAAAAAACTTGATGAAGATTACACAAAGTATATTCGGGGCGGGCTTAACGACTATGGTCCTTACCGTGTGCCAGAAGGGTATATCTTTGTACTTGGCGACAATCGAGATAATAGCTACGATTCACGTTTTTGGGGGCCCCTGGATAAAAAGCTCCTGAGGGGGGAAGCCCTCTTTCTCTATTTTTCTATCGATTACAAGAAACACTGGCCGAGGTTCAGCAGGATAGGTGACCTTATTAAATAGCAAAAGCTTGACCTTTGGAGTTCTTCCCGGCGTGGATTTGAACTGCGATGTTCATGGTAGGCGTTAAACATTTTACATAAAATGATGACAATATCTTTGTCTTATCTATTCAATAAGGAATCCCGGCTCGATACAGCTGATTGCAGCAAAATTTAGTTTTTAATATCCTTTTTTGTGTTTCACGGCATTCAATTTGCTCTAATACTGACAGGCTGATACATTTTGTTAACAAGCTTGACATGGAGTACAGGAATATTTAACTTTATGCAAATATTTTAGCAGTCATACATGGAGAGTGCTAACAGTGGTTGTCTCGGAATATATAAGTCATCCTGAATCGGAAATGCTGAAAAGGGTTGTTGATCTATATATCCAAACGGGTAAGCCCGTTAGTTCAAAAGCCTTAAAAAACAGATATAAGCTAAGTGTCAGCACCTCGAATATCCGTATAATCTTTCATTCGCTGGAAGAAAAAAAATATCTTTTCAAGCCGCACATTTCAGCCGGAAGAGTTCCTACCGATTCAGGTTACAGGTTTTATGTTGATTCTATCAGGGAAGAGAATTTGTTGGGGAAGGGAGTTATAGAAGAGATAAAGAACGTGATCGGCAGGGATTTTGGTGACCTGCGTGATATTATGCTCCGAACATCAAGATTACTCGGAGAATTAACAAATTATATGGGTCTGATGATGGGGTTTTTCCATTCTTACGGACATATAATGAAGTTGGAGATTATACAGAATGAAGGAACCAGAGGTTTTGTGATTTTAAAGTTGTCTTCCGGTATGAAGAGGAGCGTGTATGTTGAGTTCCCGAAGCGTTATCCTTCCTATGTCTTAAGTGAGGCAAATCGATTAATTAATGAGAGGGTTGCGGAATGTCCTCTGGAGGAGGCCGTGGAAAGGCTGAAAGAATTCATAAAAGAAAGCGCGGGGTTTGAAAGAGAAATTACGGAGTGCGTAACTACCGAGGCTGACCTTCTCTTTGATTGGGCGTATGATTTAAAGTATTATATGGGAGATATGAAGCTTTCCTGGAATACCACTGAATTCAAAGATCCGCTTGTTTTGCGAAATCTCGTTACGATAATGGGGCAAAGAGGATTAATGTTGAATATTATGAAGAAACGGATGTGCCACAATTTAGTGGTTACAATAGGCAGCGAGAATCAAACTCTGGAATTAAGCAAATTCTCGGTAGTTACACAGAGCTTCGGCAAGCGAGACAGCAAGGGATTGCTTGGTATTCTAGGACCCACAAGAATGAGTTACAAGCTGGTTTTACCCATTCTTGGCAGAATGGCAAAAGAATTAGATTGCATATGACTGCTGGTGATAATTTGTTAGATTCTCCTCAGGAAGTGGAGGTTTGATTAAGTGGATAACGGAAAAAAAACTGCTGAAAAAGAAAAAAGAAAAGAGATAAAAGAAAATCCTGTAAAGAGGCACAATTTGGAAAAGGTTTATGGAGGTAAAAAGGGAACAGGTGAAAAAGAGAAAAAAAGCAGGAAATATGTTAAAAAGAGTGGAAAAAAGGGGAAAAAGGATCTTGTTGATCTTTTACATCACAAAAATGAAATACTTGAAAAGATGCGCAGGGAGCTCGATCAAACAAAGCAATTGATTGAAGTTAAAGAGGATAGATTGCTTAGGATGATTGCCGAATTTGATAATTTCAAGAAGAGAATCAATCGGGAACAAGTTTTGCTTAAAAAACGAATGTATATTGATATTTTGGGGAATTTGATTCCTGTTTTGGATGATTTTGACAGGGCCTTTCAAATGCAGATCGGTCCCGGAGATGATTTCCAGAAAGGGATAAAGCTTATTTACAACAGATTAGATAGTATTCTGAGACAATTAGGCATTAAGGAAATTGATACCGAAGGACAGATTTTCAAACCAGAATTTCATGAAGCTGTGGGTGAAGTTGAGGATGAAGGGATTGAAGCTGGGAAAGTGGCTCATGTGGTACAAAAAGGATATACGTTTGATGAGTTAGTAATAAGGCCGGCTAAAGTCATAGTTGCCGGAGAGAAGAAGAAAAAAAAGAAATAAAATCTTCTTGTTATTAAAAAAGGGGAAAAAATGGATAAAATAATAGGAATTGATCTTGGCACTACAAATTCATGTGTTGCTATTATTGAAGGAGGGGTGCCTTCTATTATTCCTAACGCGGAGGGAAGCAGAACAACTCCTTCTGTTGTAGCTCTGGCGAAGAATAATGAAAGGCTTGTTGGGGAATTGGCCAAGAGGCAGGCAGTAACTAATCCTGATAATACTATCTACAGTGTGAAACGGTTTATGGGAAATCAATATTCCGATTCTTTAGAAACAGTGGGGAATGTTTCCTACAAAATCAAGAAGGGGAAAGGCGATGAGCTCCTTATTGAATTTGGAGATAAAAGCTATCGGCCTCAGGAAATTTCGGCGATGATTCTAAGGTCTATCAAAAGAAGCGCTGAAGAGTATACCGATGCTGAAATCAAAAAAGCCGTAGTTACAGTTCCGGCTTATTTTAATGATTCTCAGCGCCAGGCTACCAAAGATGCCGGAAAGATAGCAGGGCTTGAAATAATGAGGATAATTAATGAACCTACAGCTGCTGCTATGGCGTACGGTTTCGATAAAGACAAGTCCGGGAATATAGCTGTGTATGATCTTGGTGGGGGTACATTCGACATATCGATTCTTGAATTGAGCAAGGGAATCTACCAAGTAAAATCAACAAATGGAGACACCTGTCTTGGTGGCGATGATTTTGATAGGTTGATTGCCGATTGGGTTGTAGCGCAATTTAAAGAATTAGAAGAAATAGATCTTTCCAAGGATAAGATGGCTATGCAGAGGATTTATGAAGCCGCCGAGAAAGCAAAATGTGAACTAAGCTCGGTTCATGAAACAGGGATTAATCTCCCCTTTATATTTGTTGATGATGATGGAGCGAAACATCTAGATATTGTGTTGAGCAGAGCGGAGATGGAAAGGCTTTTATTACCTCAAATAAAGGCTACAATAGGGCCATGTAAAAAGGCTCTCGATGATGCCAATATGAATGTTTCTAATATAGAAGAGGTAATTCTGGTTGGTGGTTCGACAAGGATTCCAGCTGTAAAAAGAGAAGTTAATAATTTTTTCAAAAAGGAGCCGCACAGAGGAGTAAACCCGGATGAGGTAGTAGCTTTGGGAGCTGCAATTCAGGCGGGGATTCTGTCAGGCGAAGTTGAGGAAATACTTCTTCTAGACGTAACTCCCCTAAGCCTCGGTATTGAGACTCTCGGCGGGTTAATGACTACGCTGATAGAACGTAATACTACAATTCCGTTTAGCAAGAGTCAGATATTTTCGACCGCAACAGACAACCAGCCGGCTGTAAGCATACATGTTCTACAGGGTGAAAGGGAACTTGCAAAGGACAACAAGACTTTGACGAAATTCGATATTGTGGGCATTCCGCCCGCTCCGCGAGGGATTCCTCAGATTGAAGTGAAATTTGATATTGACGCTAATGGTATTGTGCATGTATCCGGAAAAGATCTGGGAACCGGTAAGGAACAGAAAATGAAAGTGAAGGTGGTAAGCGGGCTTTCGGATGAGCAGATTGGTGATATGGTAAAGGAAGCGGAAGAGCATGCTGTTGAAGAT
>DAOWMJ010000104.1 GCA_030643145.1 Candidatus Latescibacterota bacterium
CGTCGTTATCTTAGGAAAAGGCTTGCCAAAGCCGGTGTTTCAACCATCATTATAGAGCGCCAGAGCGGGAAAATTAGAATTTGTATTCACACTGCGAGGCCCGGGATGGTAATCGGCAGGAAAGGCACCGAAGTTGATTTCCTGAGCGAAGAGCTAGCTCATCTAACTGACAAGGAAATAAATCTAGATATTAAAGAAGTCAAAAAGCCCGAGTTAGACGCACGGTTAGTGGCGCAACATATTGCGGAGCAACTTGAAATGAGAGTTTCATTCCGTCGTGCCATGAAGAAGTCAATCGGATCCGCGATGAGGATGGGGGCTGAAGGAATAAAGATATCTTGTGCCGGGCGACTCGGTGGCGCGGAAATGTCTAGAGTTGAAAATTATATGGAAGGGAAAGTTCCGCTTCATACGCTACGCGCTAACATAGATTACGCGAGTACGGCATCCTATACGACATACGGTAAGATAGGTGTGAAGGTGTGGATTTATAAAGGAGAACTCTTTTCCAAGGATTTTAAAGAGGAATTGTCCAAAGAAGCGATAGAAGAATCTTCACGCAGATAATAAATAGAGAGGTTATGGCTTATGTTAATGCCGAGAAGAACAAAGTATCGTAAGCAGCAAAGAGGCAGAATGCGTGGATTGGCTTACAGAGGATCTAATATCAGTTTCGGACAGTACGCATTGCAGGCTGAAGCTGCGTGCTGGTTAACGGGGCGTCAGATCGAAGCCGCAAGAGTTGCAATTATGCGTTATATACATAGAAGCGGAAAACTCTGGGTACGAGTATTTCCCGATAAACCGGTTACTGTAAAGCCGGCTGAAACAAGAATGGGAAAGGGGAAAGGAACCCCCGAGTATTGGGTTTGTGTTGTAAAACCAGGGCGTATCATTTTTGAACTTGAGGGTGTTTCTCAGGAAGTGGCAAGAGAGGCAATGAGGCTTGCTTCAGCGAAATTGCCTATTAAAACAAGATTTATGCGCAGAATTGCGACGGGTAAAATCCCGGGATAATTGGACTATACAGGAAATATTGCAAGTTGTTATGCGAATAGCAGGATGGTTTATAATATGAAAGCAATAGAATTGAGAGAGATGATGTTGGAGGAATTGGAATCGATGGAATCCGAATTATTGGAAGAATTGATCCAACACAGGATTCAGTTAGCACTCAAAAGACTGGATAATCCTCTAAAGGTTCGTGAGACAAAACGAGAACTGGCTAGAGTAAAAACTATAATTAATGAGAAGAAAAGAGATGAGATATCTGTTTCGGAAGCCTGATTGATTCTCTGCTTGAGTGTTTCGTTTATGAGGAGACAAGATGACAGAAAGAAAAACCAGAAAGACATTGGTTGGGAATGTTGTAAGTAACAAGATGGAAAAAACCATTACGGTTTCCATAGAGAGACAGTTGCTTCACAAAAGGTATAAGAAATATATTAAGAAAAGGTCGAAGATATGGGTTCATGATGAAGAGGAAAAGTGCAATGTGGGAGATCGTGTGAAGGTTATTTCGACGAGACCGCTTAGCAAGCTTAAAAGATGGCGCGTTATTGAGATTGTTAAGAAAGCGCAGTAGGAGAAAACAGTAATGATTATGATGCAGACAAATCTGGCTGTTGCTGATAATTCAGGAGCCAAAAGCGTACGGTGTATAAAAGTTTTAGGTGGATCTAGGAGGAGATATGCGTCAATTGGTGATATTATCAGTGCTTCTGTTAAAGTTGCAGTTCCTGGAGGTGGTGTAAAAAAGGGAGAGGTTGTAGAATGTGTTATTGTGCGTACCAAGAAAGAAGTAAGGCGAAAAGATGGTAGTTACATTCGTTTTGATCAGAATGCGGCCGTAATTATAAATGAGAGTAAAGAACCCGTGGGTACTAGAATATTCGGGCCTGTAGCCAGAGAACTTAGGGAAAAACATTTTATGAAAATCATATCTCTTGCTCCAGAAGTTGTGTAGTGAATGAAAGTGGAAGTAGCGATGAAAGTTAAAAAGAATGACAGAGTTAAGGTGATAGCTGGTAACTCAAAAGGGATTGAAGGCAGAGTGTTGAAGGTTTTTCCAGTTTCTCGCCGAATTGTTGTAGAGAAGGTCAACATGATTAAGAGACATACGAAGCAGACAAGCCAAGAAGATCAGGGTGGAATAATCGAGAAAGAAGCCCCGATTTACGCTTCAAATGTAGTGTTGATTTGTCCAAAGTGTGAAAAGCCCACCAGGATATCAAGAGTTAGGTTGTCAGATGGGCGTAATGTGCGAAAATGCAAGAAGTGCGGGGAAACACTTAGTGATGAAGCATAATTTGTTGCTGTGGGTTACAAATAGCAATCGATAGTGTAATTAATAATTTAGATGGTGAGAAAAATGACTGTCAAAAAAGATTTTGTTAACATTGAGAAATTGTATCGGGATAAAGTTGCTAAGCAACTTATGAAGAAATTCGAGTATAGCAATGCATTACAAGTGCCGAAGATAACTAAAATTGTTGTTAACATGGGACTTGGTGATGCCAAAGATGATTCTAAGATACTCGATTCAGCAATAGCTGATTTGACCGCGATAACCGGGCAGAAACCAGCTGTTACAAAGGCCAAAAAATCGATCGCTGGATTTAATATTCGCGATGGAGTCTCTATTGGTTGCAAAGTTACTATGCGCAGGGACATGATGTATGAATTTTTTGACAGATTGGTAAATATTGCTATACCGCGTATCAGGGATTTTAGAGGTTTGAATCCTAAAAGTTTTGACGGCAGGGGAAATTATTCATTTGGAATAGTGGAACAGGTTGTTTTCCCTGAGATTGATTATGATCACGTTAGTAGAGTGATTGGAATGGACATCACTATTGTAACATCGGCAGAGACCGATGAAGAGGCTAAAGAATTGATAATGTTGCTGGGAATGCCGTTGCGTAAAGACTGACTTAAGGAGAAGTAGTTCGTGGCAAAAAAAAGCTTAATAGAAAAATCAAAAAAGAAACAGAAATTTGAAGTCCGGGCGTATAACAGATGTAGTAGATGTGGAAGATCAAGGGGCTATATGCGGAAGTTTGGAATTTGCCGCATTTGTTTCCGGGAACTAGCTCTTGAAGGAAAAGTTCCGGGTGTTGTAAAGGCGAGCTGGTAGATTAGAGAATTTTTTTACATGAGGTGGAACTAAGATGATGACAGATCCTATTGCCGACATGTTGACACGCGTCAGAAACGCATTCAGAATTGGAATGAATCATGTCGATATCCCCGCTTCAAAAATCAAGGCGGAGATTGCTAAAGTGTTGCTTTACAGTGGATACATCAAAGATATTAAATATTATGATGATGGGTTGCATGGCGTAATCAGAGTATACTTAAAATATACAAAGGATAACAAGAGTGTTATCGTCAAGATTCAACGCGTCAGTCTCCCCAGCCGTAGAGTATATGTTGATAAAAATAGTATCCCTAGAGTTATGGGTGGATTAGGAACGGCAATTATATCTACATCAAAAGGGGTTATGACAGACAAGGAATGTCGAGCTAAAGGTGTCGGTGGTGAAGTTCTATGCAAGCTTTGGTAAAGAACGCTGCGGGGTTGTGAGATCTGCGGCCTGATTATTTTAAATGTTGATTTTTATTACGGAGGTTAAAACGAGTTATGTCACGAATTGGTAAAAATCCAATACCGGTCCCATCCGGTGTTACTGTGGAAATTAAAGGATCTTCTGTCACGGTAAAAGGGCCTATGGGTGAACTGAAGCAGTCTTTTCAGCGTGATATGATAATTGAATTGAAAGATGACGAATTACTTGTATCAAGACCTACTGAATCAAAGAAACATAAATCTCTGCATGGATTAACAAGATCCCTGATCGCTAATATGGTTGAAGGGGTTTCGAAGGGATTTGTAAAGGAGCTGGAAATTCATGGGGTTGAATATAAGGTTAAACATAAAGGTAAATCTTTAGAGCTTAACCTCGGCTATTCTCATGTAGTAATATTCCCAATAATGGAGGGCGTTGAAGTTGAAGTAGAAGATAAGAAAATGAAAGTGAAAGGTATAGATAAACAAAAAGTTGGAGAAGTTGCCGCTGAAATACGTGGGCTTCGTCCACCCGAACCGTACAAGGGTAAGGGAATTCGCTATGTGGACGAAATAATTAAACGTAAAGCCGGCAAGACGGCAGTGGGTACAGGATTTTAATTGAATATGGAAGGAAAATCGGAACGCCAAGACAGCTGAACTTATAATGGGTGTTCCACCTTGACGGAGAACAGGAGCTGGAGATAGTGAGAGACAAGAACAAAGAGAAGCGAGAAGCGAGGAAAAAAAGACATAACAGATACAGGAATAAGCTGCTCGGTGTTGCCGACAGACCTCGTCTTTCGGTTTATCGGAGCCTAAATCATATCTACGCGCAGATTATTGATGACGTTGAAGGAAAAACGATTGTTTCAGCCTCCAGCCTGAAGATTGAATTGCCTCCGGAGACAGAACCTGTCGAAAAAGAGGGAAAGGCGGAAGGAAAAACAAAAAAGAAGAAAGCAAGTAAAGCAATAGGTATTAAGATGCGTCGTTCGAAGGTAGTTGGAAAAGCTATCGCTGAAAGAGCTATTCAGAAAGGCATAAAAAAGGTAGCCCTTGATAGAGGCGGCTTTCTTTATCATGGAAGAATTGCCGCATTAGCGGATGAAGCTAGAGCAAATGGGTTAAAATTTTAAAATAACTAACTCTGAAAACAGGGTGTTCACCCATGGGGGTGTATTAGTTGAATAACAAAAGAGAACAAAGAGGAAGAAGCAACCAAAGGGAGACCGGCGGACAGGAATATATGGAACAGACCATACATATAAACCGTGTATCCAAAGTTGTAAAAGGCGGTCGAAACTTCAGTTTTAATGCTCTTGTCGCTGTTGGTGACGGTATGGGTAGGGTTGGCGTAGGTTTTGGTAAAGCAAATGAGATCAGTGACACAATACGGAAGGCGAATGAAAACGCGAAGAAAGATATGATTAAGCTGCCTTTGAAAAACGGAACTATCCCTTATAAGGTTACGGGTTGCTTCGGCGCTTCCAGGGTGCTGTTAAAACCCGCTTCTCCCGGTACTGGAGTTATAGCGGGCGGGGGAGTGAGATCGGTGCTTGAAGTAGCCGGAGTTGAAAATATACTCACGAAATCTATAGGCTCAAACAACCCGTATAATATGGTAAAGGCTACTATGGAAGGGTTGAGGAGACTCGAAAGCGCTAAAGAAGTTGCCCAACGGAGAGGTTTATCTATTAAGCAGCTTTTTAATCTGGATGACACTAAAAGAGACGAGAAACAGGAAGCTGAGAAGCAAGAACCCGCTTCGGAGTGATCAAAAAACATAGGGTTGGTATTTCAGTGATTGATTGATCACTCGAATAGGTTTGATAGTGAGGAACAATATGGCAAAAAAATTAAAAATTACGCAGATAAAAAGCATAATAGGTTCGCAGGAAAAGAAACATAAACGCACTATGCAAGCTTTGGGTCTTAGAAGAAATTACAGAACGATATATAAAAATGATTCGCCGGAGATAAAAGGGATGCTGAAAAAGGTTTCTCATATGGTCCGGTGGGAAGAAATTGATGAAAAGAATCTTCCGGAAATCAGAAAATCTTCAGCGGGACTTACGGCGGTCAAGAAAGTGAAAAAGGCTAAGGTTGCCAAAAAAGATAAATTGGGCAAGGAAGAAGCGGCGGATTCTTAAAGAGGAACCTGGTTAATATTCAGGGATTAAGGAGTACGGATAAAATGAAATTGAATGAACTTCGACCCGCCGCAGGTGCAGTCAGAAAGGGAAAGAGACTTGGCCGCGGTGTGGGATCTGGTAGTGGGAAGACATGTACGCATGGTCACAAGGGGCAGAATTGCAGGTCCGGCGGCGGAGTGCCTCCTTGGTTTGAAGGCGGGCAGATGCCGCTTCAGAGGCGTATTCCGAAGAGAGGTTTTCATAACAAGTTTAAAAAGTATTACCAGATTGTAAACCTGGATAAACTTGGTTGTTTTGAGAGTGGAACAAAAGTAAATGCTGAAGTAATGGTGGAGGCCGGGTTAATACACAAGGCGTTTTTGCCTGTTAAAGTTCTTGGGGATGGAACTATAGAAATTGCTCTTGAAGTTGAAGTGGACAAAATAAGTAAATCTGCCGCTGTAGCGATACAGAAGGTGGGAGGATCGGTAAAGCTGATTTCCGGTGACAAGGTGCCCGGACTGGATAATGGGGAGAATCAGTAATGATCAAAAAATTTCAGAATATATTCAGTATCCCGGAACTCAAGAGACGTATACTTTTTACAGTCGGGATTTTGATTGTTTACCGTATTGGCGGTCATATCACGACCCCAGGCGTTAACCCGCTTGCGCTGAAGGTGTTCTTTCAGAATCAGAAGGGAACTATTTTCGCGCTCTATGATCTCTTCGCCGGCGGCAATCTTAGTAGAGCTACAATCTTCGCGCTCGGTATAATGCCTTACATTAGCGCGTCGATTATAATTCAGCTTCTGCAGGCTGTAATTCCATATTTTGAGAAGCTCGCGAAAGAGGGAGAAGAAGGCCGAAAGAAGATAACACAGTATACCCGTTATGGGACAGTGCTCCTTGCTGTTGTTCAATCAGTAGGTATATCATATTTCCTGCTGAGCATGAATGCCGATGGAGGATCAGTTATTACAATGTCGTCGTTTGCTTTTAGAATAATTACTGTTATTACAATGACGTCTGGAACTATTTTTATTATGTGGCTCGGAGAGCAGATTTCAGAAAGAGGTATCGGAAATGGAATATCCCTGATTATTATGGTTGGTATTCTTGCCCGTTATC
>DAOWMJ010000040.1 GCA_030643145.1 Candidatus Latescibacterota bacterium
CCCAGTTCCGCGGTATTGAAAGCCTTCGGCCCGACTGCTTCGAGCTTTTCTTTCAGGAGGTCCGCTTCCGGCCCGCCTGTAATTTCCACGGCTAAACCGTCTTTGACAGTAATTGTTATCGGAGTTTTTCCTGTAAGATCGCCGATTCCCGCCATCGATCCATCGACGATAAAAACACCGTTGGAGCTGTTTTCAACCGGCATAAGATAGGCTTCACCTGAAGGAAGATTGCCGAACCCTCCCCGGTCATGAATAAGCCCTGTTGAAGCGATGCCATTTATCCCCTCAATCGGAATTATTATATCGGTACCCGATTCGGTTGTTATGTGAGCTGATTTTGCCTCTGTAAGTAATTTTGTGATCCTTTTGGTTCTTTCCGCTATAGCGTAGTAATCTGCATTGAGGCATCGAACCATTGTATCTTTTGTAATACCCGGCATCGTAGCTACGCGCGCTCCTGCCGAACAAGCTTCTCTCCTTGCCGTAGTATGTGTAAGTGATTTTGATGTCGGAATTATAACCGCTTCGCTGGCGGCCATTGCCTGCGAGACCATTTTGGGCGGTTCTTCACCGTTTCTGCTTAAGGGCATTATCTCCATAAAGACAGATTCCGCTCCGATTGAGCGGCCCGCTTCAAAGAGCGCTTGCCCGATCGTTTTAAGCTCCGTGTCTGTCACCACCAGAAATGATTCATCTTTTTGAACTTTCAAACAGTCTTTCACCGCGATTACCGCTGATTCATAGAGTTCGTTATCCATAGGTTTGCTCCCTTTCGTTGAACTGTTATTCGTACGATTTTAATCTGTTACACTCTTTTCGGTTTATCCCGCTAACTAAACTCATGACGGACAATATTCCAATGATTTAATAATTAACATTAAAGCGATCGGCGGCAATTTTCAACCAGATTTTCACTGAACCATGCTGCTTCCTATTAGATGCAGTGTTTGATCTCCGTAACCGCATGAAATTGTATCTCCCGGAAATGGACAGGTGGGACAGTTCTTTTCTTTATCGAAGCATCCGATTAGTACTAAGATTGCTACACATGGAATTACGAAAGTTAGGTTTTTTAGCTTCTTTATGTGTATCAATTTACACTCCCTTTTACATTATATGAGACACAAACGGCGGATCCTGTGTTCCGGTTACTTTTTGGGCCTCACATTGTTTCGCTGTTGTTACCCAACCTGAAAGCGCCACAAAATGACTATAGCACATAATTCATTCTTGTCAACTTCCCTGATTATGCTATTCTTTGTTTTTAATGCGTATTAGCATAAAATATGAGTTTAGCAAAAAAAGGAAAATAATGTTTTACAAAACTCTCAAGAGATTACTCTCTTTTTCTCTGTTAGCTGGCATTTGCGCGGTAGAGCCGCATGATTGTAAAGCAGACTGTTTTTCCTCTGATGATCTTCGGAGATTATCTGATATCAGAAGCCCTGTGATATCACCCGACGGGAAGTTTGCGGCCTATGTGCTCAGGGTATTCCCGGAACCGCTGGAAGGGCAAAAGACAAAGCAGGATGACATCTGGCTGGTTTCACTGGATGGGGAAAGGGAACCTGTACAATTTATTTTTACAGGTAAACGGGAATATTTCCCGCGTTGGTCTCCTGACGGAGACCGGTTGGCCTTTCTTTCGGACAGGGAGGGAAAAGAGGCCCAGCTTTTTACGATAAGAGTCGATGAAGGTGAAGCGGAAAGAATTTCATCTCTTGACGGGGAGGTTCTTTCCTTTTGCTGGAGTCCGGATGGTGAAAGTATAGCGGCTGTTGTCCGAAAGCCCGCGAAGAGCAAAGATGAAAGAGGCAGAGAAGAAGGATGTGATGAAAAAGAAATTGACAGCGAAGATGTAAACTGCGGTGTCTGGATTTGTAATTCACGGACGGGAGAAGCAGTTTCAATAACCGGGGATAAAGTTCATGTACTATCAGTCAACTGGTCGCCGGACGGAAAAGATTTGGCGATGATCGTTTCTGACAGTCCATCTTCCAATTCAGTATATTATCATTCCCGTCTTGAAATACTCGATATCACAACTACTCAAAGAAAGGTTCTTTCGTATAATGCCTCCGGGTACGCTGAATGGTCAAGTGATGGAAAGAGAATTCTATTTACCATTAAGCAGAAGCACAGGCATATAACGGTTTCTGTGGAATCGATAGCGGTAATAAATGCTGACGGAAGCGGGCTCAGAGTTCTGGGCAGGAATTACCTGGGCACCCTCGTTCTACCACGGTGGCATCCGGATGGAAAGAGGGTTGTTGCTATGGATATGGCGGGGGTAAGGGGCAGTCTTGTATATCTATCTATTGAGAACGATAACATTGATTTTATAACGAAGCTTAACATTCCTTACTATAGCAGACCTTTTTTCGATATATCAGAAGACGGCTCACGAATTGTCACTTTGAAGAGTAATACTATTTTGCCCCCGCAGCTCTGGTTAATTGAGGAGAAATGGTTTGGAGATTCAAGGAGATTAACGGAGCATAATAAATGGCTTTCCCGCAGGAATCTTCCTGAGGCTGAAGTTGTTGAATGGACAAGCAGAGATGGCACAAAGGTTGAAGGGGTTCTTTTCCTGCCGCCCGGCTACAGCGGGGAAAAACGATATCCCGCCATTCTGAATATACACGGCGGGCCGATGTGGGCCTGGTGGCTGGGTTGGCATGGAAGCTGGCATGAATGGGCTATTCCTCTTTCCTGCAGAGGATTTGTTGTTCTTCTTCCAAATCCGCGCGGCAGCCTGGGATATGGCTCCGGTTTCTCCAGAGCAAATTTCAATGATTGGGGTGGTGGGGATTTTGAGGATATAATGGCGGGAGCGGATTTTCTTGTCGACAGGGGCTACGCTGATCCCGGTCGTCTCGGTATCTGCGGGTGGAGTTATGGTGGATACATGGCGTCATGGGCTGTTACACATTCTAACCGTTTCAAAGCTGCTGTTGTTGGAGCGGGGGTGACAAATCTTTTTAGTTTTCATGGCACAACAGATATTTCCCCTGATTTTTTAAAACAGTATTTTAGTGGGGTCGCGTACGAAAAGCAGGAAACTTACCGTGATCATTCCGCGATTAATTATGTTGCCGGCGCTGTCACTCCAACATTGATTCTGCATGGAGAAGAGGATGCGCGGGTGCCCGTTGGCCAGGCTTATCAGTTGTATCGCGGCCTTCAGCAGAGCGGCGTTGAAACAAAGCTTGTGGTTTACCCGCGCGAGGGGCATGGTTTCCGTGAAATATATCACAAGAAAGATTTGCTGAATCGTTTGACAAAGTGGTTCGAGGACTATTTAGTAGAATAATTTATTCCCGGAGAGATTGAAAAGTTGTTGAAGAATTCAACCTCTCAGGTTAGAATATCCTTTTCTTGTCAGAGGAAGATTAAATTTGGGCTGCATCGGAGGTAATATATGAGTGGTCTTTTCGGCGTTGTTTCCAGGGATCGTTGCTCGAAATCTTTGCTTTATGGAACAGATTATCACTCTCATCTTGGGACTGAATTTGGCGGGGTTGCGGTTTTGGGTGAAACCTTCCACAGACAGATTCACGATATAAGCACAAGTCAGTTCAAATCAAAATTCGATAAGGATATTATGGGAATGAAAGGGGATATGGGGATAGGGGTTATAAGCGCTGTTGACGAGCAGCCGATATATATTAATTCCAGATTCGGCCCGTTCTGTCTGATAATGGATGGATTGATTAATAATTCCCGAGAACTTGCGTCGACACTTCTTGACCGGGGAATATCATTCAGTGAAGTAGGAAAGGGGTATGTTAATCTGGCGGAGCTGGTCTCGAAACTTATAACTCAGGGAAATAGTATTGTTGATGGTATCGAGGGGATGTTCGATCTGATAGATGGATCCTGTTCCCTTCTCTTGTTACACGAAGATGGCATCTATGCCGCCAGAGACAAGGAGGGGCACTCTTCTCTCGCCATTGGCAGAAATGGCGATTCCTGGGCTGTAACTTCGGAGACGGTAGCCTTTTCGAATCTTGATTTCGAGCTTATAAATTTTCTAAAGCCGGGTGAAATTGTTTTAATAAATAAAAAAGGCCCGGTTCAAAAGAAAAAAGGCTTTGACAAAAATCAGATTTGCGCGTTTTTGTGGATCTATACAGGGTTCCCGACAACTGAATATGAAGGAATTAATGTTGAAAAGGTTAGAGAAAAGTGCGGGAGATCTCTGGCAAAAAAAGACACTGATATTGAGGTAGATGTTGTAGCAGGTGTTCCGGATTCGGGGGTTGGTCACGCGATCGGGTATGCTATTGAATCAAACACACCCTACAGAAGGCCTTTGGTCAAGTATACTCCGGGGTACGGGCGCAGCTATATACCGAGTTCACAGGATATGCGGGATCATATCGCAAGGATGAAACTGATCCCGAATGAGTCTATTATCAAAGGGAATAGAATTGTTATTTGTGAAGATTCGATCGTAAGAGGAACGCAACTCAAGAATTTCACGATTAAAAAGCTTTGGGCGGCGGGAGCTGAAGAGATCCATACAAGAGTGGCCTGTCCCCCCCTTATGTTTCCATGCAAGTTCAACTTTTCTACACGGAGTATTCATGAACTAGCCGCGCGAAGGGCGATAAAGGATCTGGAGGGGGATGATATAGAGAATGTTATGGAGTATATCGATCATTCAACCGCTAAATATTCAGAGATGGTAGAATGGATAAAAAAGGATTTGGGAGTAACAACTCTTAGGTATCAGACAATTGACGATATGATAGAGTCTATAGGTATGCCGAAGGAAGAGTTGTGTTTGCACTGCTGGAACGGTGAATACTCCGGCTGTTGTAACTGTGAAGAAAAAGTTGGAGATGGAATATTGCCGGCCGGGAGCTAGTACTCTTCTTCGTCGTATTTTTCCAATATCCCCGCAAAGGATTTTGCCTCTTTATCTGTTTGAGCGACGAATATTATCCTGTCTATCGATTCGGCGTGATGAGATTTTATCGCTTCAAGTGCCGCCTCCGCCAGCTCCGGATCGTTTGCTTCTTCAGGGTTTTCCCAAATAGCCGGAATTGAAACCGTATTTAAGTTAAGTTCCTCGGCCAGTTCAAGAGCTTTTGAAAGAGCTGATTTTATTAATTCGGCTGAATAAACATTAGTTGGTCCCTTTGTAACGGCGACATGAATTATATAACGGCATGTCAGCTTCCCGGCGCTCGTTAAAATTGCTTTCTCGTTCGTGATCGGCGCTTTTGAGATCGCCTCCTTTTCTATATCGCTTCCGCCGGCATTTTTTATAATAGCCGGTACGCCTTCAGCCATCGTGCCATCTTCAGCGGCGGGGGTTATTATCGCGTCCGAGAAGACATCTGTGATTTCTCCTTTACGAACAGTTACGCCGATTTCTCCTATGCTTGAGATATAAAGATTTTCATCCATTGCTATGCCGGCCAGGATTACATCGGGTCTTTTTTTAAAATCATCGATGATTTTTTCCCTTCCCGGGCAACATATTCCGCTGTCTTGAATATTTCCTCCGGATCGACTTTTTCATGTTGAAAGAGATCCAGCTTGTTTATCAGCGGGTTTATTAGTGTGTCACATTTCGATATTTTCAGTTTTTTGACAAATTTTTTCTTGCGAATTTCTCTCTCATCATCAGTATCGTCGAATAACATAGGTTCTCCTTTTTGTTGAACCTATAACGCAAAACCGGATTTTGTTCCAGCAAAAAAATAGGAGCGGCGGTTTGGCCGTGTCCAAAATCATTCTTGATATCTTTTTGCCGGATGGAGTAGACTTCTCTCTCATGCAGAATGGCCGCAATAATTTTCCAAGCGCGGCTTTCAAGTAATAAACGGTGTACTGTTGGGTAAACAGAATAGCGCCGTTCTCTGGATCAGATAAACTGTTATGAAGGGAGTATAATGATTAACAAGAAATTAGCGGGAACCGTTATAATTATAATTTGTGTGCTTCTTTTTCCTTTTTTGCTTTCCGCGGGGAACAGCCCGTGGACTCCTGACGATATCTGGAAATTGAAAGGGGTGGGCGATCCGCGGATTTCACCTTGCGGTAAATGGATAGCTTATGTTGTAACTTCAACTGATTTTGAAGAAGATAAAAGAAATAGCGATATATGGATTGTTTCTATAGACGGGAAAAATTCCCGGCAAATGACAACAAGTGAAAAAGGGGACAATCACCCGAGGTGGTCCCCGGATGGTCAGTATATCGCCTTTCTCTCTTCAAGGGAGGGTTTGAACCAGATATATATTCTTCCGACTTTTGGAGGGGAGGCAAGAGTGGTAACCGATTTCCCCGGTGGAGTCGGAGATTTGATGTGGACTCATGACGGGAAAGGGTTTGTCTTTACCGGGCGCGTATATTCTGACTGTGAGGATTTGGATTGTGTTAGGGAGCGTGACAAGAAGAAGGAAAAAGAGAAGGTTACCGCGATAGTCCACAAGGATCTTCTTTACAGACATTGGGATAGTTATGAAGATGGAAAGGTTCAGCACCTGTTTCATGTTTCAATGGAAGCGGGGGAACCGAGAGATTTAACGCCTGATCTTAAGCGCGATGCCCTTACTTTCTGGCTGGCTTCGGCGGGACGTGATTTCGATCTCAGCCCTGACGGAGAGACGATCTATTTTTCAGGAAAGCAGGATGAGAATCAGGCGGTATCCTATAATGAAGATATCTGGAAGGTTCCTTTCTCCGGAGGTAAGGTCGAGAAAGTAACCTCAAACCCCGCCGCTGACCTGCATCCGCGTATCTCCCCCGATGGCCGCTATCTGGCGTATAGAGCCGCAAAGCGCCCCGGGTATGAATCTGACAGATATCAGCTTATGCTGATGAAATTGCCTTCGGGTCTGCCGGTAAGCCTGACTCCTGATTTCGACCGCAGCGTTGGGCGTGTCTTTTGGGGGTACAGAGGGAAGAAAATATATTTTCAGGCGGAGGATGAAGCCGATATTAATCTATTCAGTGTTTCTATTGACGGGAACGATGTAAAGACCGTTGTTGGAGGCAATAGTCAGAGTGGTCACGGATATCATTTAAGCTGTCAGGCGGGGGCTGAAGATAAGTTCTTTATATACCGGTACAGGCCTATGACACATTACTATGAAATTTTTAAATGTGACCGTGGCGGAGACAACCCCAGGAGGATTACCAATATAAACGGGGATCTGTATAAGGAGTATCATTTCCCGGATGCTGAAAAAATCAGTTTCGAGGGGGCAGGCGGAACTGCCGTTAGCGGATATCTTGTAAAACCGCTGAACTTTGATCCGGACAGGAAATATCCTCTGATGGTAAGGATTCACGGTGGCCCTCAGCAGATGTTCGGATATGCCTATCGAACCGAATATGCTCTCTTTTCAGGAGCTGATTATGCCGTGTTCTTCTGTAATCCACGCGGTTCTACAGGTTATGGCCAGGAATTCTGTGATGGAACAAGAGGAGACTGGGGCGGCAAGGTGATAGAAGATGTAAAAAAGGGTGTTCTCTTCGTTCTTGATAACAATGATTGGATTGATCCGAATAAGGTTGGAGCCTGGGGCGGTTCATTCGGAGGTTTTATATGTAATTGGTTTCAGGGGCATAATGAAGATGGAATGTTCTCGGTACTTGTATCTCACGCGGGGAAAGCGGATCACTGGTCAGGATACGGTTCCACGGAAGAATTGTGGTTTCCTGAATGGGAATTCTATGGAGCCCCATGGGAGAATCCGGAGCTTACCGACAGATATTCACCGATCAGATACGCGGAGAATTTCTCGATCCCGCATTTGATTACTCACGGAGAACTTGATTATCGTGTGCCTATAACTGGCAGTGAACAGATGTTTTCCGCTCTTCGGCGGTTGGGTGTTCCGTCGAGGATGATTCGTTTTCCGGATGAAAATCACTGGATCTTGAAGCCGCATAATCAACGTTTCTGGTATGCATCCGTTCTTGACTGGTTTGAGCGGTGGCTTCGCCGCGAGGGTAAGGAAAAAGAAGAATAATCAGCGCGCCGATATTGATTAGCCGGGCTGGTCGGCTGGTAGAGGCGATTTTTCCTGTGGCGTGAACCTTTTAAAGATAAAGTATGTAAACACGGCAAGGAGAATTCCCAGAGCAATGCCTGCCGAGACGTCAAGAGGCCAGTGAACTCCCACGTAAATTCTTGAAAAAGAGACTATTGCCGCGATTACAACAAGATATACGAGCAATTTTCTGTAGACAAGCCCGATAAAGAGCATAGAGGCGGTTATATTGGCGGCGTGCCCCGAAGGAAATGAAAAGGATGACTTATAAACTCTGGTTATTTCAACCGGTGTTGTGATCCAGCCTGAATCTCTATTCCAGAAATGCACATTGCCGAGCACTTCGCAGGGGCGCAATCGATGAAAGAGAGGTTTCAAGAATCCGCTTGAGATTTGGTCGGAGGCGACTAAAAGAGGTATAAGTGACAGGGCGACCCATTTCCCTTTTGATTTTCCGAATAATACGAGGGCGGACCATAAAAGAAGAAGAATGATTCTGGATTTGTCAAAATCAGTAATAACCGGCATGACAGCGTCAAAGAGAGGATTGGCAAGGCGGGTGTTTATGAAACGGAAAACCCCGGCGTCGGGGGATGATTCCCCCTCGATTTTATGCCAGGTCGATGTCGACAGGGAATCGGCGTCCGATAAACGGGGAGTTAGTGAATACGCGGAGGTTGCCGGTACTATAACGAGAGTAATGAGTATCAGAAATGCCGACCGGATCGCTTTTTTTTTCATAGTCAGACGCTATTTCTCAAAATAATTAAAGGAGTACACAAAAAATCCCTAAAACGAGAATCCGCCCGTTATTGTGAAATACTTTGTTGAATCGTTATTAAATATTATATTAAGCGTAGGTCTGATCTCCCAGCTTCTCGATTCCGACTGATAGATTATTATTCCGCCGCCGAGGCTTAATCCAAGATTCAAATCGGAATCATCATGATTATTAATAATTCCATGAATATTTTTTACATTTACATCATAGGCAAAACGGTAAAGCCCTAATCCGGCCTGGCAGTAATAACTATATGTACTGCTGGTCGAATCAGTGTGTGAGAAGAGATATCTAACCTGTGGAATAAACTCCATTACTGATCCCGAGCCGTCATTGTCGTCCGCGCCCCATCCGCCAGCATCGATTCCCCACCTGTTGTACGCGAGCCTTCCGCCAAAGAGGATATTGTCTTTATAGGGAACAAACCCATCAAGGCCGAAGCAGATACCTATATTGAAACGATCGCTTGCGTCGCCGAGCGGTATAGAGAGTCCGGCATTGGCGTTAAATTCGATTCTTTCCATAATGCCATCCGCCGCCATACTCCAGGAAGGCAGAATAATCATAATAGCGAGCAAAAAAAATGCTGTTCTTTTGGCCACTTTTGTTCTCCTTTTTTATCTTCCGCGTCAAAGCACAACTGAGCGAGAAACTTTTTCCGTTTCTGGCGAAATTAATTTCCTTCAGGATGCCATAGACTTTAGAAAAAAACAAGAAATGTTTTAATTTTTTATATCGACCAGGCGGGGTGAGATTGAAAACTCCCCGATGAGAGAGAAAAATGAATTTTTCCTCTTCTGAAACGGGAATAGTACAAGCCTGGGAGCGCCCGAGACCTTAAGAGAGATTGGATTCAGAAAATCGCCGTATTTCAGGATTGAAGGGGGCAGTGTCGCGAAAAAGACAAAATCGATCAGTTCAACCGCTTCATCCTGCTGAAGGGCGCACATGACCGGTTTTCCCGGCAGAGTTGATTTCTCCATTTTGAAGGGAGGCTGTTTCCCGGTCAGCAGTTTTCCAACCTTGAGATAAGCGAATGGATTTCTTGAAATAAATGCCGGGATATATATGAAAAATGACTCGAATGATTCCATGGTGCTTATCAGGTACTCGATTTCCCTGCTTCCCGGGATTGATCTTTGAGAGGCCATGATATTAAGTTTTTCCATACCGGTATGGAAATTCAAGGACAAGGAATCGGTTTCGTCTTCCGGATCCTTCTCCAATCTTGTTTTAGCGATTGTACTTTTGTGGTTCTTAAGTTCAGACAATGACCCTTCTATCTCTTTTCTGAGCAGGTTCCGGTCTATTTCAATTACCCAAAAAGGGAGGTGAAGGGACTGCTTATTATATGGTTCTTCGCCGATGGCGGTATAAACAGCGATATCTTTAAGTCCTTCGGGAGTTATGATAAAGTAACGGTAGCATGTTTCACACTGAAAGGTAATACAGTCGGATAATCCTGATAGCTCAGCCCCGCAATGTTCGCAAACAAGCCGTTTAAGGGTTAGGGCATTGTTCATTTTAGTTCCTCCCGAACCATTTTTTTAGTCTGAATTTAAGCCATGCGTGGGGCATGATAACCCTGTTGCCCTGAATCTGATCTATGATGTAAACAGAGCCGGCGGCAATAAGTAGAAGGGGAAAATATGTTTCAGCGAGGAACGCGAAAAGAGCCGGGATGAAGAAAAACCCCGCTGGATTTATTTTCTTCCTGCCGGGCACATCAGCCCGGATAATACTCCCATTATTCCCGTCTATTGTTATTACATAGACCCTTTCTTTGAATTTGTAACGAAGAAAATATACGGGGTAGTAATATATCGAAAGGGTGCTGCCGAATAGATGAAAACGGCTGGCATCGATCTTTGCCCCCGAAGGCTTCGCGATATTAGTGATATGCTGATAGCTGTCCATTCTTGCCGTTTTTGCGGATATTGTGGGAAGCGCGATGTTCATCGTAGTTTTGAAATCATGGTTGAATATTTCCCATTCAAGCATGGAGGCTTTCAGGGAAATGCCCTGCATACCCAGATGTTTCATGAAACAAGCCGGAGCGCTCCAGTTCACGTGTTTTGAAACGAATTTTGAAAATGGAATCGATTCCTGCGTGAGAACTTGCCTGCTGATTTTACCGCTTGGAGTCGCTGTGCTCTTTTCAATCCTTTTAAGTTCAATTTCCTCACCGCATATCCAGCCGATAAATCTTCCACGCATTCGCCAGAATGGAACATGTATTAATTTGTGTTCGACAACTGAAGTGTATTTTGCTTTTATGCGCCCGCCACTATTTTTTGATATACAATGGAGCGCTTCAAGTTTGGCTTTGCCAGCGGTTATTCGTGGTTTAAGAAAGAAGCTTTTTACGCCGCGCGGATTCGCGATAAAAAGGTTTGCGTAGCAGTATTCGCAACGGATACTACTCTGGCCTTCTTTGACTTTTAGAGAACCTCCGCATGATGGGCATGTTACACCGAATGTTTCTCTGTTATTATGAGAATTCTTTGCTCCATCAATAAACTCATTTATATCTTCAGGTGATTTATCATCGGGTTCAACTTCCCTCGCCGCGCTTTTTTGCGTTCTTTGAGAAGAAGTTCGATTATTAACGATTTTACTGTTCATCTTGCGTTACCATCTTTTTCCTGATTTTGAACGCGAGAAATCCCATCGCGGATGTCGCGAGCAGTATTATAAATCTGGCTAACCAGTTATGTCCAAGTTTGCCAATTACAAAATAAGCGGCAAATAATCCGCCGGCTGTTAA
>DAOWMJ010000103.1 GCA_030643145.1 Candidatus Latescibacterota bacterium
CGACAAGGCGGGGAATGAAAGCGAAGAATCGAACCATATTCTAGTGACCTACGATGCTTCTTCACAAAATTCATTTCCCGAAGCATTCCGCGGACCGGATGACTTTATAATATCAACTTCCAGGACCGCTGGAAAAGTAAATATTCAATTATTCGATCTGAGAGGAGAGAAAGTTAGATCGATATTAAGCATAGGCCCGGCAACCTATTTTAAGATAAAATGGGACCTTCTTAACAACGATGGCGAAGAAGTACGGAACGGAGCGTATCTTGCTGTAATCACAGTATATTATAGCGATACCAAAACTGTCGACAAAGGCTTCGTCGCTGTAGTAAGGTAATAATGAAACAAATAAGAGCCACAATTATATTTCTTGTATTATCGCTGCTTGCCGCAGGCAGTTTCACTATTCCCGCGTACGCCGGCGAAGGATCCAGAGGCGGAACATTCCTTCCTCTCGGATGGGATGCTGAGGGAGAGGGATTAGCCGGCGCCGCCACACTTCTCATTAGAAATGACGCAAGTAGTTACTGGAATCCGGCGAACCTCTGTTTTATGAACGGCCCCCAGGCCCGGGTTGGTACAACAAAGCCGGTACCTGGGATGCCCGCCAACTATAGTATTCTGTCCGTCGGGACCACCCTGCTGGGGCACAGAACATTTCGTGACAATAAATCCCCTCTCAGCAGAGCTGGAGCCGCCCTGAGTATTTCTCATTTGGATCTCGAGCTCGCCGGTGGTTCAGCCTGGAACGAAAGCACTGTAGGCTTTTCCGGAGCTTACAGCATCAACCATTTCAACAGTATCGGTATAACGTGGAGAATACTCAAAGGATGGAACGATCTTGACAACGCGAACTGCTCTGGAATGGCTATGGATGTGGGATGGACAGCCAGGCTCAGAGAAAAATTATGGTTAGGTATCGTCGGGAGAAATATCTACAGCAATATTTCTTATCCAAACCGGACCGAGAATATCGATCCAAGCTGGAATATCGCTCTGGCCCGAAATGACATACTTGGCAGAGTATCGGCTGAATTCGATCTTGTTCTGAAAGAAGGAGAAATTAATCGTTTCTTGACCGGCGCAAAAATAGTTTTATTCAAAGACTTACTGAGCGTACTTGTTGGAGCGGACCGCCGGCTCGCTAATGGAGAAAGAACAATTCTGCATTTCGGATTCTTGACGAATTACAAATCCGCCGATATTTCAATTTCATTTAAACTCGACCCTGAATACGCGTTCGATAAACAAACTTATGTATCGATAGGCTATAATCTCTGAAACAATTCCCAATATCTTTCAATCCGGCAATAATTCATAATAATTTATTTTTACTATGGATTTTGAAGTCTGTTAAGCAATTTAACCAATTTTTCATCCCCGGGTACTACTTCAAGGGCTTTTCTTATCCAATAGACCGATCTGTCCCTTTTCCCTTCGGACAACGCGGCTCTGGAAAGATACTTACACGCTAAAACCTTCTCCTCCCCCACTTCAATTTTATAAGCATAGCGATATAATTCAACCGCCTTTACGGATTCGCCCAGGCGTTCGAGCACAACTCCGTACTCAATCGCCAGATGGGGGAAATCGGGAAAGGCTTTAAAAGCGAAGCCATAAAGAGATTCCGCCTCATCCAGTTTGCCGCGCCTGTTCAAAATCCTCGCGTAATTTATTCCGGCTTCCACTCTACCGGGATCAAGCCTGTAAGCCATAGAATACGCCATTTCCGCCTTTTCTTCATTTTCCCTGCTTATGTATTGATTACCAAGGAAGGCATACATAGCGCTCTTGTTTATTTTTACCATTTCCCGGTTTACAAAAGTAAATAATAGCGCCGGAACAAAAAGTACGAGGGCAATCAATCTTTTCCAGTTTTTTTCTCTTACCTCTCCCAAAATCCACGAGAAAAATACCGAAGCGGATAGAATAAGAATCGGTACCGACACAACTCTATATCTGGAATTTATATAAAAAAGAAGAACTGAAAAAAGCGCTGACCCTGTGAACACTATAAAAATCGCCCTGTTCCTCTTAATTAGAAAAAGGACAAACAATCCCATTACCGCGAAAACTGATATAATTGAAAATGGTATGAACAGCAAGTTCATTACGGGGCAGGATTCTTTATAAAATGAAATATCAATTACATCGGGGATCTCCGTCTTATTCCAGAAAAGTAAAAACTTCCTTCCAAGCAATCTAACCCAACGGATTGGATTCTCCCCGATACCCTCTACCGCCCTTCCAAACCAATATTCCGAAACTTCACCGTCGGTAAGCTCTCCTTTAATCTGCTGCCGAGCCCTTTTCCTCGCGTCATCAACTAGCCCTCTCATATCCCCTCTCATACCCTCGGGTGGTTTATACACCCCGTTTGCTCCAGGCCTGTTGCCGATATAAAAATTAATCCCCCCATGAGAGGTTACCGGAACAAAACGTCCTGTTTCTGCGGCATTAAAGACTATCGGCAAACTGAGGATAACACTCGCGCCAAGAAGGCAAAATAACGCCGCAAAACGGCCGTTTCCCACCCTGCCTCTTCTGAAAAAGAGCCATACTATCACAGCTGGTATCAAAAGAAAAAAAAGGTTCGGCCTTCCAAGCGTGCCAACCCCCATTAAAAGACCAAGGGAAAATTCCGCGGCAAGAGGCGATAGTTTCTTTGATCCGATTTTTAAACTTGAAATACCTGATATATGATGATCTATCCTGATGGCCAGAACAAAAGAAGAAATCAGAATCAGGGTTACAATAGAGGTCGCGAGCAAACTTCCCTCATATAGAAGAAAATGAGGATAAAAAAGAGCCATTGCCGCAGCGAAAATACCTGTCGCTTCAGATTGAAACTCACCCCCCTTTCCATACCCTTTAATAATATCCTTTCCAGCTACGTAATGAAGATAGATTGTAAAAATCCCCAATAAAGCCTGTATAATCCTTGGAACAAGGAGTCCGTTCCCTGCAACCTTAAAAATAGCGGCAAGAAAAAACGGGTAAAGCGGGTTGAAAGATAAAGCGCCGCCGGGTACACCCCTGCCCGCGGACAATCCTTCGGCAAGTTCTCTATAGAAATGCATATCAAGAGGAAGAAGCCACTCCAGATCGGAACTGCTAAGCTGTATAAGATATAACACCCTGACGAATACCGCGGCTATTAATACACTCCAAAGCGCGAACCCGGCTCTATTTATCCCGGCAAATCTTTTGCCGATAGTCATATTTTTATCTTTCCCCATTTTAACTTTCTCTTATACCATTTGTACAATACCGCGGAACAATATCAGTAGGATTGTTTCCCCGGGATGACGCCCCGCACACCACCCTTGGGCATTCGATGGTCGCCGCTGTAGCGAGGAATCAAGTGTATATGAAGATGATTTATCGACTGCCCCGCGGCTTTTCCGGTATTAATACCTATATTATAACCGTCGGGGTTGTACTCTGAAACCAGGAAGCCTTTTACTTTCCGGACAAGAGCGAAGATAGCGGTTATTTCCTCGTCTGTTGACTCAAAGATAGTTTCGTGGTGCCTCTTCGGAATGATAAGGACATGCCCCATTGCGACTGGATACTTGTCGAAAACCGCGTAGGCCAGGTTATTTTCGAAAAGCACCTCCTGCTGTCTGCAAAAGACACACTTTTCCATAATAACTCACTTCTGCTCTCAGCCGTCTTTGATTAATCAAAAGCTCCGCGCATTGGATCCCACGCGGGAAGAATCTCGGGCATTGTCTTAAGAATTTTAAGGACATCCTTCGGGACATGACGTCTGTGAACTATCACCGAATATACATATTTGTCGAACCACTCATCATACATAGTCCAGAGGCCATCATTTCCTATGTCTGTGCCCCAGGAATTTTCAACTAACCATTTCTTAGGGGCGGCACCATTCAAATCGACGCCGATAAATACCATAGCATGACTTGGAACACTCTCCCTGTATAGAACACGCTGAGCCTTTGTCATCCTCGTTTCAGTCCCGAGCAAAGAGGAGATATCATATGCTCCCGACGCGAGTATCCCGTTTTTGGTATCGTTTGCTTTCCCCACATCCGCCGCGAACCATACAGGTTCATCGTTTAAAACCGCCTTGAGAGCATACTTTCTTAACTTGCCTATTTCCACATTAATAAATTCCATATCGGAATGATCAGACATATTCCTACAGTAGCGTATTCTGTAAAGCTTATTATATTCATACGCGGGGTGATCGAGCAAACATATATACTCTTTTAAATCCACCTCAACAGCCTCTTTATAGAACGAAAGAGGGGTATATTTCTTTTCAAATATTTTTTTATCCTTATTCTCCACCCTCCAGGTGAACTCCTCCGGGGGAAGCCCCATATTCAGAACAAGAAGACGATATACCTTTTCCAGCATTTCGACCTTACTCGCTCTCAACTCGGTTTCTGTTGCTCCCTTAGAGGCAGCTTCTCTTATACGGGCGGCGAAAGATCTGGTCATTCTGTTAAGCTCCCCGTTCATCCTCTTCGTATTGCTTGTATTCTTTGTTTCCGTCATCACTGATTTAGGAACAGCGCCATATTTCTCTATCAAATTTACGGCATAGTTCCACCAACCGCCATCAGGAACAGGATTCTTCAGTAATGTCTGAAGCTCCCGGTCATCTATCTCCCTGTCTCTTGTTTCAATTACAGCCTCCAGGAAGGTGTTTGCCTTCTCAAGCTTGTCCCAGAAAAATAGATAGTTTTCCGAAAATTTAAATTCAGATAAATTGTACTTTTCCATTACCGCCGGGCGCATCATATTAAACCCGGCGAAGAGCCAGCATCTTCCGCTGCTCTTCTGATCCGTTATGCCCTCAGTCTCTATTTTGATGCCAAAGAGGTCATCATGTCTGCTGTGAAATTCTCTGTCAAAGGAGAGCTCCTTCAAGTCATTATTCGAAACAGCATTAACAAGAGCTCGCGTTTGTGGATTAAGTTCAAATGAACCTTCGATTTTTTTGATTAGTTCCGGCGTTAATCCCTCACGGGCATCATCGCCAAACCCTTTTACGGCAAACCCGGAAATTAATACCGTTAAAACAGTTAATATACTCAAGAACCTTTTCATTTCTAACCTCTCCTTTTCTCAGTTTCCGGCAAATAATTTATTTTATTATCGTCTCCCCCGCATCCGATTGTATCCAGCACCTGATTCCATTCACAAGTTCTATCTGCCACCAGGTTCCCCTGTCCTCGATTAATTTAAATTCCGTTCCCGCGTAAAGGGGGTCCGTAAAACTCGGTTGATACGTCATAGCATCCCCCTTTCTCGCTACGATTTCATCCTTGATAATAACACCAGCGGGGCTTCTACTAAAATTAATTTTCTCAACCATAAGAGAAGTGAAAAACCCCACGCCGATGATAGTAAAAACAATAATCGCGATTTTAAATCTTCCGCTCCTGATAAAGATATATAATGAAGCTGTCAACCAGATAAGGGCGAAAGAAACTGAAAAAACAAGAAATCTCATACTGTACGGCAAGTCATAATGAAGGAAAAAGAGGGTTTTAAAAACCTTTTCTCTCGCCTTTTCTTCTATCTTGTTCTTTCTCCTGCTACGCGCGTACTCAAAATTCTGCTTTAAATTATCGTCATTGGGGATATAAAGAGCCGCGCGTTTGTAATTTATAATGGCACGTCCGAGGTCATCGAGCCTAAAATAGGCATTGCCGATATTATAATAAATCTTTCCGTTTCGAACTCCCCCCTCCTCTACCATTCTTCTATAGTGAAGAATCGAACTTCTAAAATAATCCCTGGCTGATTCCGGGTTTGATCCTTCAAGCTCCAACCCTTTCTGAAAAGCCTTTTGAGCCTCCGCGAGATCATTTTGAATTTCCTCCGTTGAAAGCCCGGCGGCACAAAGAGATGAAGACAAAATCATAATTGCGGCAGCTAGTACAAAAGTTGCCGTTTTTATGTTAAAGGAGCCACTAAATCGGTAAATATTTTTTTGTTTAAGCAAAATTCTCATAGTTTTTTATCAAGCCTTGCGACTATAACCCTTATTCTTTCTATAAGGTCTCCTGTATCATTAACCTCCGCTGCGCTTGCTCCCGCGTATGTTCCGTGCTCACATACTTGAATGATCTCCATTAATGATTCAATTAATTCCGAACTTATTTCTTTTCTCTCAAGCTGATCCTCTATCTCTTCAGATGTAAGCGCGGAGCCGGCCAACCGCAGTTTGTTCCCCAGATATTCTTTCAAGGCATCAAGAATCCTGCCGCAGGATACCTCTCTCTTGATATTTTTGTCTTTCCTTACAGCGTCAAGTTTTCTCCTGAACATTTTGCCTGATTCCCTCGCCCGTCTCGCGAAGGGATCTGCATTCCTGTTTCTTACAATTATACTGCCAAACAGAAGTATTACGAAAAGAGCCGGGGGAAACCCCAATAGCAGAATATTCCAACGGTGAAACATTAAAGATCCAAAACCGTAATCCATTCTCTCTATTACACCTTCACCCTTATAATTATAGACGATACCATCTCTCCAATGCTCAAGCGCTGTTCCTTCCGGGGCGCGCACAAGCCCCTCCGCGTCACTCGCTGTAATAATCCTGGTCGGATTAACAACAAGAGGTATCGGATCTGATTCTACAGTGAGATACCTCTCCTTGGCGGTATCAAATGAAACAAAGCGGATCGGAGGTATCCGTGTTACCATATGATTTTTTGCCCTTATTGTCTGAGTGAAAATCTTCTTTCCATCCTTTATAACACCAACAGCCCTCTCGGATGGAATCTTAAAATTCTTCAAAAACTCTCCAAATTCGACGAGAGGCGGCAGGTTAAGATTTTCCATGTAATCAGACCCTTCCAGGGTAACTAATAATGTAATAGGGTCTCCAACATCTACCTC
>DAOWMJ010000049.1 GCA_030643145.1 Candidatus Latescibacterota bacterium
GATAAATGGGGAACCCGGGCAACCACCTTTATATTTGGTTCCGTCGCTGTCCTTGGCGGAATTCTTAACGCCGTTGGCGCGAACGACGTTTTCTCAAGCGACCCGGCAACCAGATTAAACATAATGATCGTGGGAAGGATACTATTCGGGATCGGACTTGAAACAACCTGCGTTCTAATAACAAAGACTATAGTCAAATGGTTTAAGGGATATGAGCTCGCTCTCGCGATGGCCATTAATATGGGAATAGGAAGACTTGGATCAGCTCTTGGAACCGCTCTGGGACCGGAAATAGCAAATAATAACGCCCCCACCGCGGTAACATTTGCGGCCTCATTGATCGCGTTCGGAGTTATTCTATTTGTTATCTATCTTATCTTCGATGTTAGAATCGACAAGCAGCTTGAAGCCGCCCGGGATACTGAAGAGGAAAAATTCAAGATGTCGGATCTGGTCAAGCTGGCTACAAACAAATCATTCATGCTAATCGCCTTCCTCTGCGTGGCCTTTTATTCCGCGGTATTCCCCTTTATGCAGTACGCCCCGGACCTCCTGATAAACAAGTTCGGGTTTACCTATGACCTGCCCGCTAACGCGGGAATAAGCCTGTTTGGAAGCCAATTGTTCGGTAATGTGGCAATCTTTCTCGGGTTGTTCCTCTTCGGCGTTGGATTTCCGATAGTGCCTTCCAACATCAAGAGCAAAAACGGAAAGATCTACTCAATATTAGCTATGCTTGTACTCTTAGTAGGATTTATATATATATTTAAAAATACTTTAGCTCTATGGTTAGTAAACGGGCCGAAGGCGGCCAGTCTGGTGCCGATGGGCACAATCCTGTTCACCCCTATATTCGGAAAGCTGGTTGACTCTAAAGGCAAGGCCGCGTCTATTATGATGATTGGATCGTTTCTGCTGATCTTCGCGCACATTTCACTTTCGGTAATGAACAACCTCATCCTCGGCTACTTCGGCCTCTTTTCACTTGGAATTGCCTTCTCACTCGTGCCGGCTGCTATGTGGCCGTCCGTTGCCAAGATTGTTCCCGAATACAGGCTCGGCACCGCGTACGCGGCTATGTTTACCATTCAGAACTGGGGGCTCGGCCTCTTCTTTTGGGGTATCGGAGCCGTTCTCGACTGGGTAAACCCCAATGTGGTAACCAGGATGCAGGAAATCAGGGACGGCTTTCAGGCTCAAGGGCTTTCAGGTATCGAAATAGGCAAAAGGATGGGAGAACTCAGGGTAGCCGGCGAGCTGCCGGTGTACGACTACACGATCCCAATATTGATGCTTGTAGGCTTGGGTATTATCTCTATTTTTCTTGCCTTTTTACTTAAAAAGACAAGTAAAAAACAGGGATACGGACTGGAGCTACCCTCTAATTCCTAAGGCGGCGAGAATCAAAATCAACTGATATCAGGGAGTGTTCACTAACAACATGGACACTCCCTTTTACTTACAACGAATTGAACTCCACAGCTGCGCGCACAGATCAATGCTATATTAATTATTATGCGTGTGGGCGTTCGTGATGTTATGTTATGAGTTCTTTTTGAACGCGCGAGGAATATTTGACCTGCCATTTTGGATACGATCGATACGATCGAAATAGTGATCCATTCCGGAAATAATCCTTATTCCAACTTTTCCGCTCTGGTTCGTAAAAACCGCGACAGCTTTTCCATCCGGCCGCCAGGCTGGGTTACCCTCATCAAGGTCAGAACCGGTAAGCTGAATCACATTTTCCCCGCCTGAACTCATAAGACAGACATTAGTTTTACCGCCGCCGCTCCTTGTCATCATCAGATAGTTGCCGTCCGGACTCCACGCGGGAGGAAAATGCACATTCTTGCCCATATTCACTAAATTGCTGCTTCCCGAAGAACGGTTATATATAATCAGGCCCTCCCCCTTCCTGATCCACGCGATGCGTGTCCCGTCGGGTGAAATAACGGGATAGCCATTAATACCGTCCTTTGTGACACAGGTCAATTTTCCGCTTTTAAGATTCTTTATACAAATATCACTCCCCCCCGATCTTTCCGAGACAAAGGCGATTTCTGTTCCGTCCTTAGACCAAAAGGGATCTATATCTACTGTCTCATGCGAAGTTACACGCTCTACCCCCCCCGCCAGATGACAGATATAGATATCGATGTTATCACCCCGCCTGAGAGAACAAACTATACTTTTAGAATCCGGCGACCACGAGAAGGAACCCAGAGAACCCAATTCCATCGCGAGTTCACCGCGTCCGCCCTCCGGCGAGAGAATGTAAATGCCACTGCGGGCTGAAAGATCATTTCTCCGGTAAGCGATCTTTTTCCCATCCGGCGACCAGATCAATCCAAACAATTTCCGGCGGCGCGGCTGAAGAAGTTTCTGTCTTATAAGCGGTTCGTATCCCGGGTTTCTTTTATACACTGCTAAAAGTCCCGGCCTGAAGTAAATCTGAGAGTATCGAAACTCGCCATTTATCAGAATCTCGTCGTAGAGAAATCCGCGCAGTCCCGGCCTTAACTGATGGATTAACTGTTTATGACATGCTAGATATTCAACATTCTCACCCACAAGATAATCCAGAATTCTGTTGTAGTGTCCCACTGGAATTTCTATGTATCTTCCTCCGCTGTAAAACGCGAAATATGGTTTACGGTCCGCGATCTTTTCTCCAGGCTTCACATATTCGCTGAAAAGGCGGCCGGTATCCTTCGCCCACCGAAAACCCGCCGCGACAGGCCTGGTCAACTGATCCCTGTTAATCACCAATCCGGAAAGAACGGAAAGAAACAGAAGGATATAGATCACTACCCTGCTCCTATGTTTCCTAATAGTTGAAAGACCTATCATAGCGTAAAGAATAAAACCTGGAATATAGGGTAAAACAAGGCGGGTTTCCTTCCTTACGGTAAATAACGGATAAACCAGAAATGGCACGAATGAGGCAAGAAGAAAAACCCGCCTGCGGTAAAGCCCATACAGCGCGAGCAAAAACAGGATTACGGAGACGTGTCTTATCAACAAAAGAAATTCGCCGGGAAGTGTCTCAATATAATCCTCCAGAAGGTTCTTCTCTCCTTCATTTACAATCGTTCTTTCTTTGAACTCCTCCTTTTCCCGGGAATCAAGCCAGTCCTCACGCACCTTCCAGCTTTCAGCATGCGTGCCAAAAAACTTCGTTTTCGAGATCAGGACAAGTTCCCCTGCGATCCTGGACTGGACGGCAATATTAACAGAATAGACAACAGAAAACCCGGCAAGTATCAGCATCAGTTGTTTCGGCCGGCGCAGCCGCAGTAAAGCAAGCACTCCAAAGACGCCAAGAGCCTCCGGGCGGGTTATGGCCGCCAATCCCATCAATATCCCTGAAGATAATTCCTTTCTCCTCGCGAAAAACAGAAGCCCAAGAAATAACCAGAAAACATAGATGCTCTCCGACATGGTTATCATGGACATCCTGACACACAGAGGAGTAAACAGAACCAACAGAGCGGCAGCCAGAGCTTCTGCTTTCTTTGTGTAATGTCTGGCCAGTTTGTAGATAATCAGCGGCAACCCGACACCGGCAGCTATTGAAATCATTCTGGCGGCAAGAACGCCATCCCTGAAAAACGGGATCAAAAGAGCAATCAGTGCGGGATACCCGACTGGAAAGGGACTCGGGGGAAACGACTCTCCAAGAATAGACCTTGCGTCATGGATATAATAGGTCCCATCATAGGTTACCATGTCAAAATAATCATAGAAGGGTATCCTGATCAGTATACCAACAACTATCAGTATAAAATATATGTTGTGCTCTTTGAGAAGCGGATGCGCGTATGACTTTTTTTTATTCTTTACCATTATTCGTTATCTTGTTAAGTCTAATGCTTGCTCTCTATGCAATAATACCATGAAAACCCCCTCTGTTGCTATAATTTTTCAGCAGCCACAGCAAGTAACTGCTTCTCATTCGCACCTTTCTCGCGGTGTCATCAATCGTATTATCCAACGCTGAAGGAGATGAGGAAAACTTCACATGTATCAACAAGGAAAGAACCAAGATGGAATCTACCGTGGAGCACACCGGGCCTTACCGGCAATATAATTTCTGATGGTGATTCGGAAAACAGCTAATGGAAAACAATCAGAGACAACAGCACTGACTATCAGAGGCGTGCCGGCTAATATACTGCCCGCTTTTTACAGTTATATGCAGCCTCTAAACCGTACACTGCGCCCTTTACCACGCTTCATGCTCCGGTGCATGCTATCTTGATCATACAGAAACGTAGCTATCTACACTTCTTGTGATCACCCCGCGTTTGACGGAAAAAAGGGTTTCAGCTGAAGCAATTCGCCCCATAATCTCAAGTGAAAGATTCAGATAGTCTTTCATTCCGTAACTTCTCGGACGGTAACTGAATATATCCTTCCCGAAGTGCGGCGACTCGGCCAGCGCAATATTTTCCCGAATTATTGTATCTAAAAGCAGCGCGCCATAACGTTCCTTCAAAATCCGCAAGACTGTACGATTCAATATCTTTCTGCCATCATAACGTGTAGCGATCAATCCGCCTATAACCAGATTTGTATTCAGTTCGGTCATTACAGATTCTATTCTTATTATTAGATTTTCAAGACTCTTGAGGGCAAGATGCTCCGTTTGAACCGGAATAAAAACCCTTTTGGCCGCAGCCAACGCGTTAATTGCTATCAACCCGAGACTCGGGGAACAATCGAAAAGGATATAATCAAAATCATCCCTGATTCTATCGATGGCATTTTTCAACAAAAACTCACGATCAACTGTATTCAATAAAGCTATCTCAGCATCAGCTAAATCAATACCGGACGGCATAACCGAAAGAGACAGGCGGGAATCACTACCATTTATGGACAGGCGCGCCCTTAATGGTTTTGTAATGATTGCTTCCCGTGGATGGGCTTTCCCGCGCATGACATCACCTACGGTTTTTCTAACTTCGTATGATTCGATGCCCATGAAACTCGTAAGATGGCTTTGAGGATCGAGATCCACAATAAGAACCCGTTTTCCCAAAATCGTCAGTCCCGCGCCGACGTTAACAACCGAAGTCGTTTTGCCGACTCCACCTTTTTGATTAAAAAATGCTGCGGCTTCTGATTGATGCATATTACCTCCTAAGTGACATTGGCAACCGGAGAACCAGAGAGAACCACTGGAGCTAACGAATTTCAACTCGCAGTTTCACTCAACAACAGAATACGCATTGTCTCTCGAATTCTGGAATATTTCAACCCTTTTTTCTTTGCGGGGAACTATTTTTTTAAAACTTCGCTTAATAAGCTCAGCAATTTTTTCATGCTGTATGGTTTTTCGACAACACCTTTGAACCCAAAATCAGCATAGCTTGACATAACAGGATCATTAGCGTATCCACTGGAAACAACACACTTTGCTTCCGGATCAATCGCAAGAACCTCCTTGATTGCTTTCTTCCCGCCGATTCCTCCTGGAATTGTAAGATCCATAATAACAACGTCAAAAGACTCGCCGGCTGCTACCGATTGTTTGTACATCTCTATTGCCTGCTTGCCTCCCGATGCCGTCTTAACAGAATATCCACTTTTTCTAAGCATCCTTTTTGTAAAATTACAAATTGCTTCTTCATCATCCATCACAAGTATTTTGACATTTTCCCCTGTGGCAGAACGAATGGGTTCAGATTCCTTTGTTTCCATCAGTTGCTTTGATTCAGAAGCGGGCATATATATGGTAAAGATTGTTCCTTTACCAAGTTCCGAATCAACAATTATATGCCCTCCGTGCTTTTTTATAATTGAATAGACCGTTGTCAGTCCCAGACCGTTACCTGCCTGCTTAGTGCTGAAATAAGGGTCGAATATTTTGTCGATGTGCTTCTGATCTATACCTGTTCCCTCATCCCGCACTGTAGCCTTGATATATTTTCCCTGATTAAGATTTGGCACCGCGTCCTCTGAGACATCCATATTCTCCAACGTAATAAACAAATGCCCTCCATCCGGCATTGCCTGGTCGGCATTTATCGCGAGATTAGAAAACACCTGCTGCACTTGCCCCTTATCCACTTCAGCCATACACAGATCTTCCGCCCACTCAAAAACCGGCATCACATTGCTGCCGGAAAGGTTAAAACGCACTATTTCCTCTATGAGCCCGCCAATGCTGACATCCTCTTTGACTGGCTCTCCCCCCTTCGCAAAAGTCAATAACTGCTTGGTAAGACTAATTGCTCTGTTCATAGAGGTTCCCGCTTCTTCAAGAGCGTTGAATGCAGGATGACCTTTGGGAAGGGCATCCCTGGCAATAGCAATATTTCCAAATAATGCTGTCAAAATATTGTTGAAATCATGCGCTATACCGCCTGCCAGTATACCGATACTCTCCAGTTTATCCTTTTTTTGCAGCTCTTCCTCCGCCCGTTTGCGCGCTGTGATATCCTTTACGTGTTCGACTATACCGATTACGAGCCCTTCATCGTTTTTGATCGGATATACGGAAAGTTCTTTCCATCCGGTCGGTTTCTCTACTGACGGATAGGGAACAATCTCAACATGTGTTTTTCCTGTTTCGATGGTTAGAACAGAAGGACACCACGGACACGGATCTTCCCTTTGCTGATAAACTTGATAACATTTCTTGCCCATCAGCGACTTCTGGTCGCCATACATCTGCTCCATCTTCGAATTGACCCGCATAATATTCAGGTCCAAATCCAAAAGGCTGATTCCATCAGTGATTCCATCGAATACATCCCGTAGCATTCCTTCACTCTTTAACAGCTCCTCCTCTACCCGTTTACGATCAGTTATATCCGTATGAGTTCCCACAAATCGTGTTGGAGTTCCGTCCTCAGCCCGTTCTACAACAACACCCCGTCCCATTATCCACACCCAACCGCCGTTTTTTCGCGCAAACCGAAATTCGACAATAAACCGATCGATCTCACCTTTCAGATGTTTTTCAACTGTCTCCATTACATTTTTTATATCATCCGTATGAACCCGTTTCTGAAATTCTTTTAAATCATGGGGAAACTCATCAACTTCATATCCGGCCATTTCATAATATCTTGGATCGAAATTAACTTCATTTGTCTTTAGGTTCCAATCCCAGGTTCCATCATTCGCGGCAATCATTATCTTGGCTAGTCTGTCTTCATTTTTACGCAGATCCTCCCGCAAAACGTACTCCTCAGTCACATCCCGGAATACCAACACGACACCTGTTATATTCCCCTCTGCGTCCCGGATGGGAGCGCCGGAATCAGCAATCTGGTATTCGGCGCCATCTTTTGCTATAAGTATTGTACTATTAGCAAGACCGACTATTGTTCCTTTTTTAATCACCTGTTCAACCGGGTTTTCGACAACCTTCCCTGTATTAGCCTGAATGATATTAAACACCTGGGCGAGCGGTTTGCCTTCTGCTTCACTAAGTTTCCAGCCGGTCAATTTCTCCGCAATCGGATTCATTACCATAATATTTCCATCCAAATTTGTGGAAATTACAGCATCTCCGATGGAATTGAGTGTGGTACTTATCCTGGTCTCATTTTCCCGAACCGTTTTAACAATTTGACAGTTATGAAGATCAGTCAGTCCCCGTTCTGCGAGTACAACGATCATTTCACGTAAAAATTCCAGCGTTTTCTCGAACTTCTCTTCCGTTACAACCGGTACCTCCCCAAGCGCTTCGAGGTAGGCATTCATATCATAGCCGTATGTTTCAGCCTGCTTTTTGAACCTCTCGATGTCGGGTTCCGAGAAAAAGGTCTGGCCGGTGAACAAACTCGCTATACGCGTCCCTTTTATGGTAATGGGAGTTACTCCAGTAACCAGCCCATTTTTGCAATAGTGAATATTTATCTTCTTCTGTTTCTTTAAACCCGCGTTAAGTTCCAGATCACTCTGCTTGCAATGCGCTTTTGAATCCTCGACAACACGGTGAAACTTTGTACAGATATCCCGCCAGCCGGTAACGATAAGAAAATCCCGGTCTGGATATGAGGCAATAGTCGTAGCAAATCCTGTAGCCTGAGAAAATAATTCTAGCACCTCTCGTAAATATTCAACATTCACAAGATCTTTGAATGAGTATTTCCCATCAACCAAGCGTTTATGTTGAGATTTCATAGTTAAATCTTCCATCAAATCCAACGGGTTTCATTCCCCGGGTATACATAACTGCGACCGCGATAGATTTTGTATGTCAGACATCAATTCTAACTATTTCTGGCGGCAAGCATCTTGTCAATTTCGCCCAGGAGAGTTTTTAAATAACTTCCTTTTAACACCTTATACTTCTTACCGTTAGTGAAAAGTACTGCCCCCCCGGGGGTTCCGGCAATGCCAATGTCAGCTTCCCTAGCCTCGCCGGGACCGTTAACCTCACACCCCATTACAGCCACTTTTATCCCCCCGCGCCTCGAAAGAATCTCCCTTTCCAAGGCGCCGGCTATTTCCAATACGTCCAGGTGGGATCTTCCACATGTAGGGCAGGATATTATCTTCGGGATATCATTCCTGGCTCCGAGAGAAGAAAGAAGAGCCGAGGCAACAATTATTTCATTTACCGGATCGCCTGAAAGAGAAACTCTCATGGTGTCGCCTATCCCTTCAACCAGAAGGAGAGTCAAAGAGAACGCGGATCTTGCCGCGCCGCTGAGAACCGGCCCGGCTTCCGTTACACCTATATGAATGGGATAATCATTATCAGCGGCAAAAAGTCTATTTGTCTCAACATTAATCATTGGATCCGAAGATTTTATACTGAAAACCAAATTGGTAAACCCGATGCTTTCCATTATCTCAAGAGATCCAACGGCACTTTCAAACAAAGCTCTCGCGGGATCATTTCTGTAAAGCGATATTAGTTTCTTCTCCAGACTCCCTGAATTAACGCCGATCCTGATCGGGATTCCCATATCATCCGCGGCGGCGGCTACTTCTCTGACTTTTTCCTTCCCTCCAATATTGCCGGGGTTAATCCTTAATCCAGCCACCCCTTCCCGTGCAGATTTCACGGCAAGTCTAAAATCAAAATGAATATCAGCGATTACAGGCATTGAGCTTTGTTCGCAAATATCTCCGAGAATATCAATATCGTTTTGATCTTTAACCGCGACCCGTACTATATCGCATCCCGCCGAGGCAAGCTCATCAAATTCCTTTAATACAGCATCCTTTTCACAAGCCGCGTGAGTGCTCATTGATTGAATAGAGATCGGGGCGTCTCCCCCGACAGGAATCTTTCCGTAATATACCTTTCTTGTCACCCTTCTTTCCTGAATTATTCTGCCGCTGTATTCTCCCCCCGATTTTTTCCCTTTTTTCATTTTTCGCCCGTCTCCGCCAGCCTTGGCCCCGCAACCCTGGCATTTCCAACCCTTTTTGTATATTTCTCGCTGTCAAGATACTCCAAAATCGGGACCGCGAACTTGCGTGAAATATCGAACATTTTCTTGAATTCTCCTATAGTCATTTCGTTTCCGGTTGCCAGAAAATCTCTTACCTTCTTCAGGGTTTTATCCATATATTCAGCATGGATATACTCAGTCTGCTTAATTCTCACCACACTTTCCCTCTCACGCAGAATATGCAGATATCCCTCCAACTGCTTTTTATCATATTCTTCAGTAAAGCTTATTAACGGCGAAAATTCAAACCTGTTTCCCAAAATTCTTTTTTCAATTTTCAGGAGTATATGTTCTTCCTCTTTTGACAACGCTCTGTGAGCACTGCCTGATCTCACCAACCCCTCCTTAAAGAAAAGCCATCCTTCTTTTTCGCCTTTCTCCATAAGAGAATCGAACAGGGGGGTTCGGTCCAATTTAAGTTTTGCTTTAAGCTCCTCTTTATCCATTCCCCATATTAAATTATTTTTATTGCTAAACTGCTCAAGAACATTCTTAAGCTCTTTTTCCTTCTTGCCGGCATTAGCCGAACTAACAAGTACCCGCCCAACTCTCCAAATATCACCGTTCTTTTCAAGTTTTTTAACAAGTTTCACGATATCTTCGATGGCAAATCCGAACTTTTCAATACTATCGGGCAAAACCCCCTTTTCGCCCGCCCGATCAATCAGCATTTGTACTATTTCTTTCCCGTTCCCATCCTTTAGAATTTTTAATTCTTTAATAACCTTTTCGCTAGAGCCCTTTGTTTTGTCGGGTAGAGGATCAAGTATCCTGCCGCCACCCACTACTCGCATCGGCGAATATGTTCTTAATACAAACTTGTCCCCAGCCATAGCGACCGTTGGTTTTTCAAGTCTCAGCTGAATGAACCCGGCAAGACCTCTGTCCAATTTTTCATTGCCAAGTAAAACAGCCCTGCAGAGTATCTCTCCGGCAGCGTAATGAAACCTTAATCGCTGCCTATTTTTTATCGCCGAGCCGGACATCGTGCTGACTTCCACCACGGCATTCAGCATTCTCGTCAGCTTGAGTTTGCCGGGCGTTAAGAGTTGATCCCCTATTGAAATTTCATTCGTCTTAGCTCCATGAAGCGCAAGCGCTATTCGCATACCACTACTTGTTTCTTCTAGCGAAGTGTCAAAAGTTTGAATTTCCCGCACCCTCACTCTTCTGCCAATAGGTTCAAGGACAAGTTCGTCCCCGGCAGATGTTTTTCCGCCCCATGTAGTACCGGTTATAATAGTCCCGATACCCGCTCTCGAAAAAACCCTGTCCACAGGAATCCGGAAAAATCGATCCATTTTCTTTTTTTCAAGCTGCTTACACTGGTTCGTCAGAATACGTTTTAATTCATCCAGCCCTTCACCCGAGACAGTCGAGGTACGGACAAAAGGCGAATTTTCAAGGGGTGTACCCTTTAGAAGATCCTTGACTTCACTCTCAACTATACGGACAAGTTCCGGATCAGCCAAATCCATCTTGGTAATAAC
>DAOWMJ010000110.1 GCA_030643145.1 Candidatus Latescibacterota bacterium
CCAAAAATCAATAGTGTATCATCTCGTTTCAAACCTCTTTTTGCACTTTTCAAGGCATCACCCATTCCCCTTGCCGTAATCACCGCCACCTTATTCTCGAGTCGATCCGCAGCTTCGGTAAAAGAGCTCATCAAGGCTTCTTTTGATTCAGCCCCACCCTGTTTCAGAGTAACCAGAATGATTTTCCTCGCTGATTTTAACGCTTCTGAAGGAAATCTTCCCAGTTCTTTTCTTGCCATACAGCCAAAAATAAGGACATTTCTTTGAGGCGGTGAAATAGTAATCAGTGTAGTTAGTGAGTGAATAAGGGCCTCCTCATTATGCGAAGTATCAAGAATTATTCTTGGAACTCCCCGCAGAACCTGAAATCGCCCGGGGAAAAAGGCTTTCTCCAGACCTTCTTTTACATATCCCGCGTATGATTTTCCAATTGTCTTCTCAAGTACTTCAATGGTTTTTATCGCTGTTGAAACGTTAACCCTCTGCGCTTTTCCTATCATTCGCGTTTCGATATCTCCATAATTATATCTATCAGTCTTCATGCTGAAAATCATCCTTTCAGCAGTAATTCTCTTTAATCTTGAAGATATATCTCCTCGTACAGTTACCAGGACAGCTCCTTTCTCTTTACAATACGTTGATGCCTCCGCTATGAGAGAATCCGTTTCAAGATTAGCTATCAAAGGGACTCCCTTTCTTACGATCCCCAATTTCTCCCCAAGAATTGCTTTTCTGGTTTTACCCAGGTGTCCACTGTGATCAATTGATATTCCCGTTATTACAGTTGCAACGGCATTGACAGGGCGTGTGGCATCAAGTCTTCCTCCAAGTCCAACTTCAAACAGGGCAATATCAACCTTTTCCCGCAAAAAATAGAGTGCCGCTGACGCGGTAACTCCCTCAAAAAAAGTAAAGGGGATCGTTTTATAACGCCGTCTCAACAGTCCCACAAGTTGATCCAGAGTATCCGAAGATATTTCCCGATTATTTATCCTAATCCTTTCATTAATTCTGAAAAGATGAGGAGAATAGAAAGTTCCTACCCGAAGTCCGGCACACCGAAGAATAGTCGAAAGGTAAGTAGTAACCGAACCCTTCCCATTCGTTCCCCCCACTAACACCGCGGGAAAACCCATGTGCGGATCATCAAGCGAATCAAGGAGAGCGATTATATTCTCAAGCCCGAGTCTCATTCGGGTCGGTCTGAGGGAATAAAGAAATTCTATATTTAAAAATGGATATCCCCTACCTGATAAGCGAGAGCGTTTTTTTCCCATTATCCAAGCTCTCTTCCTTGTATCTAAGCTCCTTGTTCCGCATGAAACTCTCGGCAAAAAACCCTATGATATTTTTCAATTCTTTACGGTTACATATCATATCAATCATCCCATGTTCAAGCAGAAACTCGGAACACTGAAATCCTTCCGGAAGTTCTTCTCCTACTGTTTCCTTGATTACTCTCGGCCCCGCAAAACCAATAAGCGCCTTCGGTTCAGCAATAATTATGTCCCCCTGAAAAGCGAAAGAAGCCGCGACGCCGCCTGTGGTAGGATTAGTTAAAATGGATATAAAGGGCAGCCCCGCGTTTGATAGAGCGGCAATGGCGGCGGAAACTTTCGCCATTTGCATAAGTGAAAGAATCGATTCCTGCATTCTAGCCCCCCCCGACGCTGAAACTACTACAAGGGGAAGTGACTCTTTGACCGCTTTCCCGGCTATCCTGGCAATTTTTTCTCCAACAACCGACCCCATACTCCCACCGAGAAAAGAGAAATTCATTATCGCTACCGCGATTATGCGCCCGTTAAGCTCCGCCGTCCCGGTAAGAACCGCAGAATTACACCCTGTTACTTTTCTGGCCGATTTAATCCTCTTCGTATATTTTTTCCTGTCTACAAAATTAAGGGGATCACTTGAATGAAGAGCTGAATCCATCTCTTTGAATGTCCCTTCATCAAACAAAATCTGAAGATATTTATCACTTGTAATACGAAAATGACTAAAACACTTCGGACAAATCGACATTCCCTTTTCAAGACTCTCCACATAGAGAATCTCACCACACGAAGGACATTTTTTCCATAACCCTTCGGGTAAATCCTTTTTGTTCCAGGTTCTAATCCCTCTTCTGGCTCTTTTTATCCAATTCATCATAACCTGCTATCCCTTTTTACCTATTATATTTTTCAACCAATCTACCAAAAAACTCCACCGTCTCCAAAGTTTTCACAAAACACACACTTCCCGAAAACTCTAAGACTTTAAAATTTAAAGCATATTCTAACACCTTTGTACTTCCCTTACAAATGTAACACCTGCTACTATTTGCAACCAGCGTTTTTTAACAAATAAGAAAACAGAGACTGTAAATATAAAAGCTATCAAACAAATCAGAGTGCCTAAAGTTTATCGATAATTTTGAACAGCATCTGTCTTGCTTTTTTCCCTTTGTTGAGCACTTCATCGTGAGTAACTGATTTTCCGCACACATTTGGCGTATAATTTGTTATCCAACTCAATACCGCCGTTTCAATACCTACATTTAAAGACGCGGCAAGCTCAGGCATAATTGACATTGTAACCGCATCGGCGCCAACCTTGAGAGCAGCGCGTGCCTCAGCTGAGGTTTCATAACAAGGCCCGGCATTCCACATAAGAGTACCGTCATGAACGGGTACCGCAGCCTCTCTCGCAACTTCTATAATTCTTCTTCTGAAACTGCCGGAAATAAAGGATCCGCGCGTAAAACTCGCGGGAGATTCCATCGCCTCCTCGTGTCCTTCCCGGCAAAATGGAAAGGCTAGCAGGTCTGAAGGTACGAGCCAGCTTCCCTCTGGAATATCATATCTGAGGCTCCCCGCCGCGTTTACTAAAAGAACTCTTCCACAACCGAGCTTTGATGCGAGAAAAACACCCGCTCCGGCCTGTTCCATGCTCACTCCTTCATAGAGATGGGATCTTCCAGCGAAGAGATAGACACTATCACCCCCTCCGGTTTGAAAGAGCAAAATCCGCCCCGGATGCCCCTTTGCGGTAGGTACAGAAAGAATATCAATATCCGAATATGAAATAAGCTCCCGCGCGGATATTTGATCTTCAAGCGGTGACATTCCAGATCCAAGTATAACCGCCAGTTCCGCCTTCCCTGATAAAATTGATATTCTGTTATTCATACTAATCAAGTATAAGCTCTAGAATCAGCGCGTTTTCTCCTGTTTCCCCATAATACCCCGCTTCCTCACCAATCACTTGAAAACCGTTTCGTCTATAAAAATCCTGAGCATATCTATTACTCTTTCTCACTTCAAGATAAATACGACTGCAGCCCTTATTAACTGATTGTGTTATAACAGCGTTAAGAATCCCGTCAGCTATTTTTTTCCCTCTCCATTTCTTGTCAACCGCAACATTGAGAATATGAGAATCTTTACCTTCCAGCCATACAATAACATATCCCACAATAGTGTCGTCGCGAACCGCGACTAATATTAGAGCAATATCCTCCAGCATGAGTTGATTCATAAACATACTTTCCGACCATGGAAAATCAAAACAGGTTAGTTCTATTTTAAGAACACTGGGTATATCCGCTTTATTCATATCTCTTATAGTAAAATCCATTAACGCTTCTTTCCTCCTCCAGACTTTAGTTTCATTGATGCCGGCAATTTCGCGTCAGGCGGCCTGATATATAACGGCTCCATCTCTGCAAGCTCCGTGTATTCAACAGGAATTCTATCTATGGTTACACCTATAAGAAAGGACGCCCGCGGAATAGCCCGATATGGGATAGAAAACCTGCTCCCATCTGGTATCTTTCGCCCTATAATTTCCCTGTATTTTTCTACTCCCGTTCCGCAAAAAATGACAGGGGCGTTTCGATTTTTTTCAATAAGCAGCATCGGGATTTTTTCCGGTTGTATAGAGATCGGCTCTAAAATAGCGGAGGGCTGTCCGTTCTGTGTGTTGTATAAACCTAAATAGACTTCCCCCCTGCGGGCATCGATTATCGGAGCAACCACTTGAGAAACGTATGGAAACGCCGCCGCCAATACCTCAAGACTGGTAGCGGAAACAACAGGTCTCTTCCTGACAGCGGCAAAGGACTTTATGGTTGCCAAACCTATTCTAAGACCTGTAAAACTACCGGGTCCAGTTACAATACAGAATTTGTCAATATCCTTAATATGGATGTTAGCTGTTCGCAGACAAATATCAACAGCTGGAAGCAATGTGGCGGAATGAGTATCACTGGCGTCAAATAGTATTTCGCATAAGATTTCTTCCCCGCGGGCTACAGCTACACTTCCTTTAAGATGAGAACTGTCCAGAGCCATTGTTAAGGGTATTTCCTTCAATATTTTCCTCCGTTAACGCTACAGCAAGATTTTTCGGAGCCTTAAAATTAATTATTCTTTCACTGTTGCTCACTATTTGAATGTCAACATGGATATCATATTTCAATACACCCTCCGGCAAACGATCTCCCCACTCAACCAAAATTATATTGCGCCCGTCAGCAAGGTCAAATAGCCCCAATTTATATACTTCTTCAAGTTTCTCAAGACGATAGAGATCAAAATGGAGTATGGGAAATAAACCATTATACTCCTCAAGCAAAATAAATGTGGGGCTGAGAACTTCCTCTTTAACCTCCAATCCGGCGCATATACCACTGACAAAGAGTGTTTTTCCCACTCCAAGGCCGCCCTCGAGAGAAATTACTGAACCTGCGGGAAGAAAACCGCCAAAAATCGTTCCAATATCTATTGTTCGCGCCCGGGAATCGCTCTTGACAGACAACTCTGTCTGGCGCCCGTCCAAACGACTGAGCCGCTCCATTTACATGCCCGCCAATCAAAACCTAAAACTACAAAGAATTATTAACATATTTATATACGCAGACGCCTTGAGCATGCCAGCGCCCGCATTTATTTCGATTCAAGTGTAATACACGGAACAATCATTTCTTCCAGAGAAATACCACCATGCTGAAAACTTCCCCGAAACTGTTTTTCATATTTATGAAATTCTGTCGGATAAACAAAATAGTAATTTTCTTTTGCAAAAACATAGTTTTTTGACGGACTCTCTGCCGGAAGTCTTAAATCGAGAGGATTACTGACATGATAACTGTGTTTTTTGTCAGTGCTTATATTCTCTCCGAATTTATAACGAAGATTAGTGGAAGTCCTTTTATTCGCACGAACCAACATTGCTTTTTTACTCAACATAGATCCATGATCCGTTGTAATAACAACAACCGCATTCTGACGCACGATTTTCTGTAATATCTTAAAAAGGGCCGAATGGATGAACCACGAACGCGTAATAGAACGAAAAGCACTTTCATTGGGAGACATTTCAGATAGTATCTTGTTATAGCTCCGTCCATGAGAAAGTATATCGATAAAATTAATTACTATTGCCACAAGATCCAGAGACTTGTAAGTACCAATCTGTCCTTGAATATTATCCGCTTTATCATTATCAAGAATTTTGATGTATTTTGAATTAATATTTCTGAATCCCTTGCTTTTAAGCTGTTCTTTCATAAGTTCATTCTCAAAAAGGTTCTTACCGGTTTCTTCATTCTTTTCTTTTTCAAGCCAGTATTTGGGATATTTTGTTTTAATATCAACCGGGTGCAATCCGGAAAAAATCGAATTCCTTGAGTATGGAGTGGCGGTAGGTAAGGTCGCGTAGAAAAAATCCTTTTTTATATTATAGAAATCAGCCAGAAGATCTTCCATCATCAGCCACTGATCATACCTCATACAATCAATTACAACGAAATAAACCGTTTTATTGCTATCAAAATGAGGCAATACAAATCGATCAAAAATGTCGACACTCAAGAGAGGGGTTTTTTCCGAATTAACCCACTCAACATAGTTTTCTTCAATAAAACGGCCAAATATCGCATTGCTTCTGTCTCTCAGTTCCATATGAGTTTGATTAAGCCCAGTATTGCTGAAACGATCAAACTCAATATCCCAGTAAGTTAAATCCTTATGGATCTTTATCCAGTCAGCATAAGAGGGTTTGCTGCCAATAAGATTGTCTATGGAATGATATATCTGTAAATACTCTTTACTTGCTGTCCCTTCCTGGATTCTATGAGATTCAAGAATCCGTTTTGAAGCTGAATAAATTTGAAGAGGATTAACCGGTTTGAGAAGATAGTCATCTATTTTCATGCCAATGGCCTGGTCCATAAGACCTTCCGCTTCATTCTTGGTTATCATGATAATCGGCAAATTAGCATCAATCTCTTTAATTTCATGAAGAGTTTCCAGGCCACTTTTACCAGGCATAGTTTCATCCAGAAGAACAAGATCAAAGTTTTCGCTCTTGAGAATATCTAAACACTCCTGGCCGCTAGATACCCCTTTTACTAAATAGCCCTTATCTTCAAGAAGAATCAAATGCGCCCGAAGAAGGTCGATCTCATCATCAACCCATAATATTCGCTTCTTTTTTCTCAAAAC